>NZ_JBITBU010000008.1:278097-388473 GCF_044452545.1 Nocardia sp. NPDC051900
CGGCGCGCCCCGGCGGCCGATTTGCGTCCGTCCGCTGCCACCGGCGCAGCCGGGCCGCTCATTTGCCCCCATCTCCCGCGAACGGCTCGGCTGGACTGCCGGACTCACCGGGACGGCTCGAACAGTCCCACACCCGGAAGACCCGGCACGGGCAATTCGGCGCCACCACCGCACTGCCCGATCCTGCCGGTGGGCGATCCTGACCGTCCGCACAGGCGGCTTCGACGCTCTCTGCAGTGCGATCCGGGTCATCGCCGGATCGAGACTCGGGCCGACTGCCGCAGCATGCGAATCGGTCCACACGAGCACGTCGCATGGGATGCCGAGCTGCCTTCGATGACTCGGCGGGGTTCCCACGCTGGGACGGGTCCATAGCTGGTACCCGCCGAATACCTGGATCATGGCCCCTTCATACGGAGCCGGACAGCGCCGACGGAGTCCAGCGCGAACCCGATCGGCCGAGAGTGAGATACGGCACAGTCAGTAGTTCCGGCGAGGTACCACCAAAGACAGGCCGAGCTTCCGAAGGGATCCGCCGCCCGGCTAGGCCCGGATCCGCCACTGACCACACCACCGGACCACGACCATCCAGGCGGAGCGAAGCCCTCGCCGAGTGTCCGGGGCCGAAGCCCTCCGGGCGGGGGGTGGGGGTTGCCTCCCCACAAGACACTGCGAAACGAGAAAGGCCCATGCTCCATGAGCATGGGCCTTCCATTCGTGTAGCCCCGACGGGATTCGAACCCGCGCTACCGCCTTGAGAGGGCGGCGTCCTAGGCCGCTAGACGACGGGGCCAGGACTGCTTCTCACTGTCGCGAGGAGCGCCGTGGTTGATCTTTCGATCAGGAGGCTCGGCTAGTTTATCTGGCCGAGGCCCGGCGACCAAATCGCCAGGTGCTGAGGGATTTCGGCCGCGAACCGAAGTCTTACAACACACTCCGCTGGGGTACCAGGACTCGAACCTAGAATGGCTGAACCAGAATCAGCTGTGTTGCCAATTACACCATACCCCAATGACCAGGTCGTTCAGCCTCGCGTCTGGGTGACTCGAGACCGTGTTCCGGGCCGAGAAGAAGAGTACCAAACGGCTACGGGTTAACTACAAATCGCCTGGTCAAAGCCATATTTTCAGCCTTCGGAGCCGGTCTGGGCGGTCTCCTTCCAGTCCAGCGCTGCGCGCAGCCGGCCCAAGGTGAGGTCGCGGCCGAGCAGTTCCAGGGATTCGTACAGCGGCGGGCTGATATGCGATCCGGTGATCGCGACCCGCACCGGAGCGAAGGCTTTGCGCGGTTTCAGCCCGAGATCATCGATCAGCGCCTTTTTCAGTGCCGCTTCGATCGCTTCGGTGGTCCACTCGGTCAACGGCTCCACGGCGGTAATAGCCGCCTGCAATACCTGAGCCGCGTCGGGACCGAGATTCTTGGCCCCCGCGGCCGGGTCGATCGCGAACTCCTCCGCTGGTGCGAACAGGAAACGCAGAAGGTCCCAAGCGTCGGACAAGACGACAATCCTGGTCTGCACGAGTTCCGCCGCCGCGGCGAACACTTTTTCATCGATTTCGGCGCCGATATGGCCGTGTCCGGTGAGATACTCCCGCAGCCGGTGGGCAAAATCACCCGGAGCCAGCAATCGGATGTGCTCGGCGTTGAGCGCGTCCGCCTTCTTCTGGTCGAATCGGGCCGGATTCGAATTCACTTTCGAAATGTCGAAGGCCTCGACCATCTCCGCCATGGAGAACACGTCGCGGTCTTCGGACAGGCCCCAGCCGAGTAGCGCGAGATAATTCAGCAAACCCTCGGGGATGAACCCGCGGTCGCGATGGGCGAACAGATTCGACTCCGGATCACGCTTGGACAACTTCTTGTTGCCCTGACCCATCACGAACGGCAGATGGCCGAACTCGGGAGTGAAATCGGCGACCCCGATCCGGCGCAGCGCGGCGTACAGCGCGAGCTGGCGGGGAGTGGAGGAGAGCAGGTCCTCGCCGCGCAGGACGTGGGTGATCCGCATCAGCGCGTCGTCGACGGGGTTGACCAGCGTGTACAGCGGCTGGCCGTTGCCGCGGGTGAGCGCGAAGTCCGGGACGCTGCCCGCCTTGAAGGTGGTCTCCCCGCGCACCAGATCGTTCCAGGACAGGTCTTCTTCTGGCATCCGCAGCCGGACGACGGCGGCGCGCCCCTCGGCCCGGTACGCCTCGATCCGCTCCGACGTCAGGTCGCGATCGTAGTTGTCGTAACCGAGCTTCGGATCGCGTCCCGCGGCGCGATGACGGGCCTCGACTTCCTCCGGCGTGGAGAACGATTCGTAAGCCTCACCGGCCTCCAGCAAACGCCGAACAACGTCCCGGTGCAGTTCTTTTCGTTGCGACTGGCGATATGGCGCGTAAGGCCCGCCGACCTCCGGCCCCTCGTCCCAGGTGAGGCCGAGCCAGCGCAGCGCGTCGATAATCGCCCGGTAGGATTCCTCGGAATCCCGTGCGGCATCGGTGTCTTCGATTCGAAAGACGAATGCGCCACCGTGGTGGCGGGCGTAGGCCCAGTTGAACAGCGCCGTCCGGATCAGGCCGACGTGCGGCGTACCGGTCGGTGACGGGCAGAATCGGACCCGTACTTCAGTCATGGCTCTCTTTCGATCAGCGTTTGGCGGCAACGGGATTGGTGAGGGTTCCGATGCCCTCGACGGTCACCGACACCTGCTGGCCCTCCCGCATCGGGCCGACGCCCTCGGGGGTGCCGGTGAGGATGACGTCACCGGGCAGCAGTGTCATCACGGTGGTGATCCACTCGATGAGCTTCGGAATGTCATGCAGCAGAAGCGAAGTGCGGCTGCGCTGACGCACTTCACCGTCGAGCTCGGTGACGACCTCCAGATCCGAAGGGTCCAGGGAGGTTTCGATCCACGGACCGAGCGGGCAGAACGTGTCGTAGCCCTTGCCCCTGGTCCACTGGCCGTCGTGGCGCTGCTGGTCGCGGGCGGTCACATCGTTGGCGGCGGTGTAACCCAGCACCACGTCCAGCGCGCGGGCGGCGGGCACGTCCTTGCAGGGGCGGCCGATGACGATCGCCAGTTCCCCTTCGTAGTCGACCTGAGATGAACTGGGCGGCAGGATGATCGGGGCGTTCGGCCCCACGATCGCGGTGTTCGGCTTGAGGAAGATCACCGGATCGGCGGGCGCGGGACCACCCATTTCCGCAGCGTGGGCGGCGTAGTTCTTGCCGATGCAGACCACCTTGCTGGCCAGGATCGGCGCGAGCAGCCGCACGTCGGCCAGCGGCCAGCTGCGGCCGGTGAACGTCGGTGTGCCGAACGGGTGTTCCGCGATCTCCTTGGCCACGCTGTCGCTTCCGTCGCCTTCGATGCTGACGAAAGCGACTCCATCGGGACTGGCAACTCGACCTAGACGCATGCCCGGAGTCTATCGACCCACCGTCACCTGCTCGAACGCGCCCGACCGGGTGGTACGGAATCCGCCTGGATCCGGCGGCGGCGCGCGCTGTGAGCAGCCCGACAGCCGCAACCGTCGAATCTAGCCGCCGCCGGGTGTACCGTGAGCAGGGAAGTTCACACAATGGGAATTGTATCCCAAATAATGAGATTCCGAGGTGAGGCCGATGGCGACCGTTACGCAGATCGACGAGGTTCGGCGCTGGTCCATGCTCGGTCTCGGCGTGTTCGCCCAGGCCTCCAGCGCGGTCTTCATCCACGGCGTCCCGTTCCTGCTCCCCGCGCTGACCGACCGTGGCTTGCCGCTGGCGACGGCGGGCCTGCTGGTGGCCATGCCCACCGTCGGGCTGGTGTGCACCCTGATCGCGTGGGGTTATCTGGTGGACCGGATCGGCGAACGCAAGGTGCTGGTCGGTGGTCCGCTGCTGATGCTGGCGGCGGGCTGCGCCGCCGCGGCGACGACGAACGACATCGCCCTCGGCGCGCTGCTGTTTCTCGGGGGCGTCGGGGCGGCCAGCACGAACGGCGCGAGCGGCCGGGTGATCGTCGGCTGGTTCCCGCCGCAGCGGCGCGGGCTGGCGATGGGCATCCGGCAGACCGCGCAGCCGCTGGGCGTCGGTGTCGGCGCGCTGGCGATTCCGGCCGTCGCATCCGCCCACGGTGTACCCGCGGCCATTCTCGTTCCCGCACTCATGGCGGGTGTCGCGGCCATGGGTTGTCTGGCCGGCATCGTGGACCCACCGCGTCCCGATCGCGCCGCCGCCGATCCGGCGTTGCGCGCCAATCCCTATCGCGACAACGCCATGCTGTGGCGCATCCATCTGGTCTCGGTTCTGCTCGTCGTCCCGCAGGGCACCGTGTGGACGTTCGCGCTGCTGTGGTTGCACCGGGATGTCGGCTGGTCGTTGGCCGCGGCGGGTGCGCTGGTGACCGTCACACAGATCCTCGGCGCGCTGGGCCGCATCGGTGCGGGCGCGTGGTCGGATCGGGTCGGCAGCCGGATGGGCCCGCTGCGCACGGTGGCCGTCGCCGCCGTGCTGTCGATGACCGCGCTGGCGCTGACCGCGTCGACCCACTGGTGGTGGGCCGCCATTCCGCTGTTGATCGCCGCGTCCGTGATCACCGTCTCCGACAACGGCTTGGCCTTCACCGCGGTCGCCGAGATCGCGGGCCCGTACTGGAGTGGCCGGGGCCTCGGCATCCAGAACACTGGGCAGAACCTCGCGATGGCCGCGGTTCCGCCCGTGTTCGGCGCCCTGATCACCGCGAGCGGCTTCCCCGCCGCCTTCCTCCTGGCCGCGGTCTCGGCCGTCGCGGCGGTCCCGCTGGTTCCCCGCGACCCCGCCTAGGTTCACGCGTCGAAGGATTGCCGGGTCCGCGGCACAGGGCCGCACTCCGCATGCAGATCGCCCCGGACGATCTCGACTCGATGTCGCTGCGTCACCTGAATTCGGTGACACAGCGCTGGTCGAGCGCGCCGCGGGGCGCGGGAGCCGCCGCGGGATTCGCCCGCGCTGGCCGGGCGGACGGCTGAACGCGGAAGGTCCCGTTGCCGGTGATGGCAACGGGACCTTCCTGGGCGACGGTCAGAGAGTGGCCGCGATGCGGTCGCCGACTTCCACGGTCGACGCCGTGCCGGAGCGAGACTCGAGGTCCTTCGCGACCGCCGACTCGATGCGCGCGGCCTCCTCGGCGTCGCCGAGGTGGTTGAGCAGCAGGGCGACCGAGAGGATCGCCGCGGTCGGGTCGGCCTTGGACTGGCCCGCGATGTCGGGGGCGCTGCCGTGCACCGGCTCGAACATGCTCGGGTTCGTGCCGGACGCGTCGATGTTGCCGCTGGCGGCGAGGCCGATGCCACCGCTCACGGCGGCGGCCAGGTCGGTGATGATGTCGCCGAAGAGGTTGTCGGTGACGATCACGTCGAACCGGCCCGGGTCGTTGACCATGTGGATGGTCGCGGCGTCGATGTGCTGGTAAGCCGTTGTGACATCGGGGAACTCGGCCGCGACCTCGTCCACCGTGCGCTGCCACAGCGAGCCTGCGAAGGTGAGCACGTTGTTCTTGTGCACCAGCGTCAGGTGCTTGCGCCGGGCCTGCGCCTTGGCGAAGGCGTAGCGCACCACGCGCTCGATGCCGAAGCGAGTGTTGGTGCTGACCTCGGTCGCCACCTCGTGCGGGGTGCCGACGCGGATCGCGCCGCCGGTGCCGGTGTACGGGCCCTCGGTGCCCTCGCGCACGACGACGAAGTCGATGTCGGGGTTGCCGGCCAGCGGGCTGGTCACGCCCGGGAACAGCTTGGACGGCCGCAGGTTCACGTGATGGTCCAGCGCGAACCGGGTGCGCAGCAACAGGCCGCGTTCGAGCACGCCACTGGGCACCGACGGATCGCCGATCGCGCCGAGCAGGATCGCGTCGTGCTGCTTCAGTTCGGGCAGCACCGAATCCGGGAGGATCTCGCCGGTCGCGTGGTAGCGGCGCGCACCGAGGTCGTACTCGGTCTTCTCGACGCCTGGCACGACCGCGTCGAGCACCTTGAGCGCCTCGGCGATGACCTCGGGCCCGATCCCGTCGCCCGGGATGACAGCAAGCTTCATGACAAATGCTCCGTTCGATATTGCCGGTCGCGGGCCGCCGCAACGTGCGGCCCGGAGGCGACCGTCGGCGTGCGCACGACATTCCGGCCGGGTGACCGCAGCACCGTCACGGTACTCGGCGCGGCCGGATCGCCGAGCACCGGGCGCGCGGCGGGCCTGCGCGCCGACGAAGAGACCGGCGCCGCGCACGAGTGCTCGTGCGCGGCGCCGATTCCGAGTTCACCGGGGCCGCGCCCCGGATCGGATCAGGACAGGTCGACCTGGACGACCTTGGCCGCGCCGACGGACTCGGCGATCGCGGCCTGGACGTCGGCGGGCACCTCGCGGGCCACGCGCAGCACCACGGTGGCGCCTTCCTTGTCGACGTCCTGGGTCAGCTGCGCGGCCAGGATGTCGACCTCGGCCTCGCCGAGCTTGGTGCCGATCTTGCCCAGCGCGCCCGGCCGGTCGTCGTAGTTCAGGATGGCCAGGTTGAGGCCCTCGGCGCGCATGTCGTAGTTGCGGCCGTTGACGTTGACGATCTTCTCCACCAGCTGCGGCTCGGTCAGCGTGCCCGCCACGTTCAGGGTGCTGCCGTCGCCGAACACGGCGCGCAGGTCGACGACGCTGCGGTGGCTCGGGCTCTCCGTCGCGGTGGTGACCTCGGCGGTGATGCCCCGCTCCTTGGCCAGCGCGGGCGCGTTGACGAAGGTGACCTGGTCCTCGACCAGCGCGGAGAAGATGCCGCGCAGCGCGGACAGCTCCAGTACGCCGACCTCTTGCGCGGCCAGCTCGCCGCGCACCTGCACCTCCACGCTGACCGGCAGCTCGTTGGACAGCGCGCCGAGCAGGGCGCCCTGCTTGCGGACGATGTCCAGCCAGGGGGCGACCTCTTCGCCGACGGCGCCACCGGTGACGTTCACCGCGCCGGGCACGAACTCACCGGCGAGCGCCAGCAGCACCGACTTGGCGACGTCGGTGCCCGCGCGGTCCTGCGCCTCGGAGGTGGAGGCGCCCAGGTGCGGGGTCACCACGACCTGCGGCAGGTCGAACAGCGGGCTGTCGGTGCACGGCTCGGTCTCGAACACGTCCAGGCCCGCGGCGCGCACATGACCGGACTTGATGGCCTCGGCCAGGGCGGCCTCGTCGACCAGGCCACCGCGCGCGGCGTTGACGATGATCACGCCGGGCTTGGTCTTGGCGATGGCCTCCTTGCCGATGATGCCCTTGGTCTCCGGGGTCTTCGGCAGGTGGATCGAGATCAGATCGGCACGCTCGAGCAGTTCGTCCAGGCTGAGCAGCTCGATACCGAGCTGCGCGGCGCGCGCGGGCGACACGTAGGGGTCGTAGGCGACGATCTTGGTCTCGAAGGCGGCCAGTCGCGCGGCGAACAGCTGGCCGATGCGGCCGAGGCCGACGACGCCGACGGTCTTGTCGAAGATCTCGACGCCGTTGAACTTGCTGCGCTGCCAGGTGTGCTCACGCAGGGTGGCGTCCGCGGCCGGGATCTGGCGGGCGGCGGACAGCAGGAGGGTGACCGCGTGCTCGGCGGCGGTGTGGATGTTCGAGGTGGGCGCGTTCACGACCATGACGCCGCGCTCGGTGGCGGCGGGAACGTCGACGTTGTCCAGGCCGACGCCCGCGCGAGCGACGATCTTCAGGTTCTTCCCGGCTTCCAGGACCTCGGCGTCGACCGTGGTCGCCGACCGCACGAGCAGCGCGTCGGCCTCGGGCACCGCGGCCAGCAGGGCCGGGCGGTCCGGTCCGTCCACCCACCGGACCTCGACACCGTCACCGAGCGCGTCGACGGTCGACTGGGCGAGCTTGTCGGCGATCAGAACTACAGGACGGCCTGCTTGGCTCACGTGGAGTACTCCTGGGGAATGGGGTCGGCAATTACCGCCGACCAGCTTAGTGCGCGCGATTTCCGACCCGGCTACCACCTGGTGGGCGGCCGTCGTCAGTCCCGACGCTGGCAAAAATATGCAGACCGGTCTACAGTCACCGCATGGGCGTCAAAGGCACCGAGACTCGCGGCAAACTCGTCGACGCGGCGCGCACGCTGGTGGAGCGGCACGGTTACTACGGCGCCGGGCTCAACCAGATCCTGGCGGCCAGCGGGGCGCCGCGCGGATCGTTGTACTTCCATTTCCCCGGCGGCAAGGACGAATTGGTCGCGGCGGCGGTCGCCCAAGCGGGCAAGGAGATCGCCGCGCTGATCGACACCATCGAGCCCGGCGATGCCGCCGAGGCCGCGAGCAGGCTGCTCCGAGCGTTCGGCGACCGGCTGGAAGCATCCGGCTGGCAACAAGGCTGCCCGGTCGCCACCGTCGCCCTGGACGTCGCGGCGGCGAACGACCCGATCCAGGCCGAGTGCGCCGCCGCCTACGCCGCATGGGAGCAGGCGCTGCGGATCCGGCTGCGGGCCGACGGCCGTGACGATGCGGACGATCTGGCGGCAGCGGTGCTCGCGATGGTCGAGGGCGCACTGCTGCTGGCACGTGCGCAGCGAAGCCGTGAACCCTTGGAACGGGTCGAACGCACACTGCGCGCCATGATCTGAGGCCGAATCCGCCGATACGCAAGGAGTTTTCCATGTCCACAGAATATGTAGACCGGTCTAGTAAGGAGGACGTCATGTCCGACAGCATCGTTTTCGGAGCCGCCGGGTTCCTCGGCCGCAATGCGGTCGCCCGCCTGCTCCAGCAGGGGCATTCCGTCGCCGCCGCATTGCGTGCGGGCAGCGCGGAGCGGCTCACCAGTTGGCTGCGCAGACAAGGCGTGGACGAGAGCGGGTTGGAGATCCTCACCTGTGACGTGACCGCGCCGGACCTCGGCCTGCCCGCCGAGTTCGACGCGTCGGGCGTGCGCGACGTGTACAACTGCGCGGCCCGCTTCGCCTTCGGGCTCGCCCCCGAGGACGCGTACGCGGTGAACGTCACCGGGGCGCTGCGGGTGCTGGAATGGGCCGCCGCCCTCCCCGAGCCGCGACGCGTCGTGCACATCACCGGGTACCGGATCACCGTGGAGGAATCCGAGGAGCAGCACTACGAGAACGGCGCGTACGGCGCGTCGAAGTTCGAATCGGATCCGCTGCTGCGCCGCCGGGCGGCGGAACTCGGCGTCGCGCTGACCATCGCGAACCCGAGCAGCGTCATCGGCCCCGGTCAATACATCGGGCTGGCGAGCGTCGTCGAGGATCTGTGGAACGGGCGGCTCCCGGCTCTCCCCGGCGGGCCCGAGACCTTCGTGCCCATCGTGGATCTGGACTACTTCACGGATTTCTTGATCAGCCTGCCCACGCTGCCCGATACCGCGGGCCGGTCCTACACGGTTCTGGATGATCGGACTCCCGTGCTGCCGAAACTTGTTCGGCTACTGGCTGATCACCTGGGCGTCCGCGCGCCCCGGTTCTCGATTCCGGTCGGCGTCATCTCGAAGCTTCCGCCCGCACTCACCGGCGCCGACCCGGAGACGCTCAGCTTCATCGCCGACGACCGCTACGACACATCGGCGGCGCGGGAAGTGGCGCGCCGAGCCGGGCTCACCATGCCGCCGACCGAGGCGACCCTCCTGGGCTGGGCCGACCATCTCGTGGCCACCCGGTTCGGCGCGGTGGCCGATGACCCGACAGCCGGTTTCGCCGACGGCGTCTGGGTCGGCGGCGAGCGCGTCCGTCCCGCTTACGTCCTGGTGCACGGTCTTCCGTTGGACGGCGAGTCATGGAACGAGGTGCGCGCGGAGCTGGACGGGCCCAGCCTGGTCGTGGACCTGCCCGGCCTCGGGCGTTCGGCGCCCGGGGATCGTGACGCGGTGCTGCCGGGATTGCTCGCTTCGGTGCACACGCGCCCCGTTCTGGTCGGCCACTCGCTCGGCTGCGGCCCGGTGCTGCGGTATGCGGCGGAGCATCCCGACCGAGTCTCCGGCGTAGTGCTCGTCGCCCCCGCCTTCTTGCAGCCGCGGTCGGGCCGGCTGCTGCGCTCGCCACTCGCGACCGCGGCGATGCGCCGGATCTCGGCGGCGGCCTTGTCGAAACGGCTCGGCGTGCCCGAGAGCGACGCCATCGCGAGCGCGGCGGCGAACCTGCGCAGGCCGGGCGTCGCGGGCCGAACGGTCGGCGCGTTGCGCGAGGCGAGCGCTCCCGCGGGGCGTGCAGAGTTGCGAACTCTGCTGGGACGGATCGACGTGCCGGTGCGGATCATCGCCGGTTCCGACGACCCGGTCACCGCCCCGACCGCGCGAGAGCGGATTTCGATCGAAGGCGCGGGCCACTACCCGCAACTGACCCACCCGGCCCAGGTGGCGGCAGAACTCAGCCGGATCTCCGCCGTCGCGGCGCAGGGCTGATCTCGCACTCCGACATCGCGGCGCAAGGCTCGCGGCGGAACCCGACCACCCCGGCTCGTCCACCAACGCACACAGCGGCGGGCCCCCACACCACCAGGTGCGGGGGCCCGCTCGGTCACGCCATCGGTCGGCGCGCGACCCGGTCGACTCTGCTCGACCGTTACGTCGGTCAGCGGCCGCCGAAGGAACCCGTCCACAGGGTGTCGACAAGACCGTGCAGCGCGGCGCCAAGAGTGCCGAAAAGACCGTTCAGGGCAGCGCTACCGGTGTCGATGATAACGGGGATCATGGAAATACCTCTTCCTCGAAACTTATCCAGTCGAACTGGCTGACACGGGGCATGTCGGCGCCGGATCGGCGACAGTTACAGAATTCGAATATTTAGTAATGCAGACCACATATCAATCGAAGTGTGACTCACGACACTCATCCCATTGCGAATGAGCTGGGAATCTATACGTTTGTCCAGGTCAAGACACCGAAAGTGCTAGAAGATTTCCCTCGCTAATAGAAGTCGAATGCGACATTCCAGAAAAACTTCGTACGAATCTCGCGCCGCATTCGGAAAAGAGGCTGCCGAGTGACTCGAGCCACTTCGACGAAACTCGGCAATAGAGATACCAAATAACTTTCGAATACGTCGAAGCGGTAGACGGAGAAATGCTCGGCTCCACGTCCGCGGCCCTGTTCCCGATTCGCGGGGTGCCGCGGCGGCAGACCGTCAGGATGCCCCGACAGTGACCGATCGCACATCTTCGGACGGCTTGGTGGCCGCGACGGCGCGGGAGAACGCGCGCACCCGCGGTGTCTCGCGATGCCGGCGCCACACCAATCCGAGCCGGGACTCGGCGATCCCGGTGACCGGCACGAAGGCCACCGGCCGTCTGCGGTGGGAATCCGCGGTGGGATGACACAGCAACATCGCTCCGCGGCCGGCCGCCACCGCGGCGAGACCTTCTTCCAACGTGCCGACCTCGGGCCCGGAGCGCACCCTTCGACCGCCCGGCGTGACGTCGAGCGCCTGAGCTCTGCGCCAATACTCCGGCGCGGGCGCGCGCACTCCTATCAGTGGAAGAGCGGCGAGTTCCTCTACCGACAGTTCGGCCCGGCCCGCGAGCGGGTGGGCACTGGCCAGCGCGAGTGTCTGCGGCTGCCCCGCGAACACCGAGCCGAGCACGAGATCTCCCTCGCCCATCGGCAGCAGCACGACAGCGGCGTCGACCTCGTCGCGCCGCACCGCACCGAACGGGTCGGCCAGCGGTATTTCGACCAGCTCGGCCGAGCAGTCCGGGTGCCACTGCTGGAACAACTCGACCGCGGCCATCAGGTGATCGTTGCCCGCGCCTTGGAATCCGATGCGCAAGATCCCGTCCGCACCCCGGGCGGCGGCGCGAGCATCGTCGACCGTCGCGCGCAACGCGGCATAGGCGGGCCGCAGCGCGGCGAGGAAATCCGCGCCGAGCGGGGTCAACCGGACGGTGCGACTGGTCCGTTCCACGAGTTGTCCGCCGATGCGCCGCTCCAGCGAGCGCAGTAGCTGGCTCACCCGGCTCTGCGACACATACAGCCGAGCACCGGCCCGCCCGAAGTGCAGTTCCTCGGCGAGCGCGAGAAACGCTTCCAGTTCACGGACCTCAAGCCCACTCATCTGCCTCCCTTCCACGGTCGATGAGTCCAGCTCATAGAACTATGAGACCTTCGCCGTTGTTTCCCCATACCGCGAGCCTTTTGTCTGGAAGACATGACACACGTTCGAGAAGTCGTTGCTTCGCAGCCGGTTTCGTCGCTACGCGGTTGGCTCGGAGTGGGCGCGGTGGCAGCGGGCACGTTCACGGTGGTCACCGCCGAGATGTTGCCGGTCGGACTGCTCACTCCGATCGGCTCGGCGCTGCGAGTGAACGAAGGCCGCGCCGGTCTCGCGTTGACGGTGACAGGCCTGGTCGCCGCGCTGGCCGCGCCCTTGGTCACCGCGACGCTGCGCCGAGTCGAGCGCAAGGTGGTGCTGTGCGGATTGCTGGCGCTGCTCGCGCTGGGCAATCTCGGCGCGGCCGCCGCCCCCACCTTCGGCGTGCTGATCGGGGCGCGGGTGCTGGTCGGCGTCGGCATGGGCGGGGTGTGGGCGATCGCGGCGAGCCTGGCCGCGCGGCTGGTGCCCGCGCGATCGGTCGCCGCTGCGACCTCGCTGGTCTTCTCCGGCGTCGCGGTCGCGTCGGTGCTCGGCATTCCGGCGGGCACTTTCTTGGGTGCGCTCGCCGGGTGGCGGATCGCGTTCGTGGCCGCGGCCTGCCTGGCAGTACTGGTGCTCGCGGCTCTGGCGGTGCTGCTGCCGCGTCTGCCCGCGACGGAAACCTCGGCATTGCGTGGCGTGTTGCGACTGTCGCGGCAGCCCGGCTTACGGATCGCCTTGCTCGTTGTCGCATTCCTGGTAACCGGCCACTTCACCGCCTACACCTATGTGCGGCCTGCGCTCGAGGGAGCGACCGGCGTCGATGCGGAAACGCTCGGTGCGCTGTTGCTCATCTACGGGATCGCCGGTGTCGCAGGAAATTTCGGCGCGGGAGCCGCTGCGGCGCGGGCACCGCGGAAGACCTTGACAGCGATCAGCTCGATTCTCGCCGCGACCACGATCGCCTTGCCCGTGCTGGGCGCCTCCCTGCCGGGGGCTGTCGTGCTGATGATCGTGTGGGGCGTGTCCTACGGCGGGGTCTCGGTGAGCACGCAAAGCTGGGTCTTCGCAGCGGCGCCGCAGGCGAAGGAAGGCGCGTCCGCACTGTTCGCGGGTGTTTTCAATGCCGCCATCGCGCTGGGGTCGCTGACCGGCGGTCTGGCGGCGGACGCGATCGGCGTGGCCGCCGCCATGTGGCTGGGCGGGACGCTCGCGCTCATGGCCGTGCCGGTCGCCGCGCTCGGAAGGGGCGTGCACCGGTCCTGAACGACGAAAATGCAGCTGCGACAACCTCGCTGCGGCACCTACCATCGCTCCATGTCTCTGCGCGCGATACCGGATTCGATGGACCCGACGGTGGTCGGGTCCATCGATCGCGAGCTGGACCGGGTGGAGCTGGACCACCGGGTGTCGATCCGGTTGGCGATCGAAAGCGGTAGCCGCGCGTGGGGCTTTCCGTCTCCCGATTCGGACTACGACTGTCGGTTCGTCTACGTCGCCGCGCTGGAGACCTACCTGTCCCCGTGGCGCACCCGCGACGTGGTGGAGACGCCGCTCACGGATCTGCTCGACGTGAACGGCTGGGATCTGGCCAAAGCGCTGCGCTTGCTGGTGCAGGGCAACGCCGTGCTGATCGAATGGCTGATGTCGCCGATCGTGTACCGCGGCGACCCGCTGTTTCGCGACCGATTGCGCGCGCTGGCCGATGAGGTCGCCGACCGTGACAGGGTCGCCCGGCACTATCTACACCTGGGCGCCAAGCAGTGGGAGCTGTTCGAGCGCACCGGATCGCTGAAGAAGGTGTTCTACGCGCTGCGTCCGGCGATGGCACTGCACTGGCTGCGCGAACATCCCGGGGCGGCGGTGGCGCCGATGCACCTGCCCACACTGTTGCGGCAGTGCGAGCTGCCCGCGGAGTTGTCGGCGGCGGTGACCGAGCTGACCGACCTCAAATCGCGAACCCGCGAGATGGGCAGCGGGTCGGCGCCCGCGCCGATCTCCGCGTTCATTGCAGCCGAATTCGCATGTGCGGAAGAGATTTTCGTCAAATCTCGGGTCCAGGACCTCACTCGGGCCAGGGCGATCACCGCGGAGTTCTTCCGCTCCGAGGCACTGGCGGGCTGACGCCTACGAGGCGACTTTCCGATCGTCCTCGGCGACGGCGTCGGCGTAAGCCTGGGCGAGTCGTTGCGTGGCGGTGGGGCGATCCGGATCCGGGCGCGGTATGCCGAGGTGGCTCTCGCGTAGTTCGTCCATGAACTCCGCCCACAGTCGCGGACCGCCCGCCTCGAGCAGTTCGGCCCGGACTCGGAGACGCCTCGTGGTCGGACGGTGCCGCAATCCCCATGCGCCGAGCTGCGCCATGATCGGGACCAATTGGATGGCCGGTTCGGTGAGCCGGTATTCGGCCTTCTGGCCGGGTCTGGTGTCCGCGCGGCTGAGCAGCCCGGCGGCCACCAGGCGCTTGAGCCGGTCGGACAGGATGTTGGAGGCGATGCCCTCCTCCGATCCGGCCAGCAGTTCGCGGAAGTGCCGCCGGTTGCCGAACATCACGTCACGCAGCACCAGCAGCGTCCACCGATCGCCGATCACCTCGATCGTCGCGTTGATCGGGCATCCCGAACGTCCCTCCTCGCGCATCCGGCACTCCTGTCGGTCGTCAACTACTGCTTGCAATATACAACCAGTTGGCCGTACGCTGCCCACAACCGATTGCGAATTGCAATCACTTAGTGGGAACGAGTGGACCATGCCGAAGTTGCGCGTACACAACCTGGCGATCTCTCTGGACGGCTATGTCGCCGGTCCGAACCAAGGGCCGGACAATCCGCTGGGCGAAGGCGGCACGCGACTGCACGAGTGGGTCTTCGCGACCCCTTACGCCAACCCGGAGGCCACGGACGACCCCGGCGTCGACGATGAGTATCTGGCCGCGGGCGATCGCGGCATCGGCGCGACCATCATGGGCCGCAATATGTTCGGTCCGATTCGCGGAGCATGGCCGAACCACGAATGGACGGGTTGGTGGGGCGACAATCCGCCGTACCACCACGACGTCTTCGTACTGACGCACCATCCACGCCCGTCGTTCGGGATGGAGGGCGGGACCACCTTCCACTTCGTGGACGAAACCCCCGAGGCGGTGCTGCACCGCGCGTTCGACGCGGCGAACGGCCAAGACGTGCGCTTGGGCGGCGGTTGCTCCACGGTGCGGCAGTTCCTGCGGACGCGGCTGGTGGACGAGTTGCATTTGGCCGTCGTCCCGATCCTGCTCGGCGCGGGCGAGCGCCTCTACGACGATCTGGGCGAACTGCCCGGCTACCAGGTCGCCTCGGTGACCCACTCCCCCGCCGTCACCCATGTCACCTTCACCCGCTCCGGGGCGTGAGGACCCTCCGAACAAGCGGAAAGGCCCCACACCGTCCCGGTGCGGGGCCTTTCGAAAGTCAAGTCGCGATCAGAGAACGCGGACGTCCTGGGCCTGCGGACCCTTCTGTCCCTGGCCGATCTCGAACTCCACGCGCTGCCCCTCATCGAGGGACCGGAAACCCGAGCCGCTCACAGCCGAGTAGTGCACGAAGACGTCGGGCCCTCCGCCGTCTTGTGCGATGAAGCCGAAGCCCTTCTCGCTGTTGAACCACTTCACAATGCCTTGAGCCATTTCATACTTTCTGTAGACGAGCCAGGTGGTGTTATCGAGATGCCCTGGTCTCGTAGATCAACGATGCCATGATCCGACGAATTACTCACGTTTCGCACCACCAACTGTGAGCTAACGCTCACGAGGACGCTCGGCTCGGTCGTGCGCGAGTGCACTCGCAATGCTCGCTCAGGGGCGGGCTGGTCTGTCACCTCCCACGCTCGGTCGGGTCCCGATCACGCGACATCGCCGGGGCCCGCCCGTCGGGTACCCGTACTTTTCGCCGGATAACGCCCGTCACCCTCCCTGACGAGCATGCTCCACCGACCTGCGCCAGGCAGCGTGGAGCTTCTTTGCTACGCGGCTCGAAACCGATACGGATTCGCTACCAGTTATCTTGTGCCGCAGCGTATTTCAGCGTACCACGCCTAGACTCCTACTTCAGCCTAGGTCCGTCGCCCATCGGGCGCACTGTTCATTAAGTTCTGTTCACGGCCGGAGGTAGCGCACCTGGCGCGGTTTCGCCTCGTCGTAGGCGGCGCGGCCCGGCAGCTGCTCGGGCACGCCGACCTCCCACCAGGCGCCCGCGTCGGTCCACGACGACGGCCGCGTCCGCACAACCAGCACGGCGGGGCGCTGCTCGGCCATCGCCGTCGCCCGCGCCCGCAGGTACGCGTCACGAAATTCGTCCAGGTCGGCGGCGGTGAAAGCGGCACACCCCAGAGCGGCGGCATGGGCGGCGAAATCGACTCGCGGCGGTTGTTCCCGCGTGGTGCGGCAATCGGCATAGAAGTTGTTGAACGGCTCGCCGCCCTGCCCCTCTTGCAGCCTCGCGATCACGGCATAGCCGTCGTTGTCGCAGACCACCGCGACGAACGGATGCCCGGCGAAGGCCGCCGAGAACAACTCCGAGTTCAGCATCAGATACGAGCCGTCGCCGAGCAGCGTCGTCACCACGCCGTCGGTGCGCGCCATGGCCGCGCCCCACGCGCCCGCCAGCTCGTAGCCCATGCAGGAGAAGCCGTATTCCACGTCCATGGTCGGCGCGCCACCGGTCGCCCGCCAGCCGCCGACGAGTTCACCGGGCAGGCCGCCGGAGGCCGTCAGCACATAGTCGCTCGGACCGCTCAGGTCGTTCACGGCGCCCACCACCTGGGCGTAGCTCGGCGCGCCCGGGGTCGGCGCGCGCAATTCATCGATGTGCGCGTCCCAGGCGCCCCGCTGCTCGGCGGCTCGCGCGGTCCACTCGGCGTCGACTCGCCACTCCCCCATCCGCCCGGCCAGCTCGCACACCGTGGCCTCGGCGTCGCCGACCACCGCTAGCGCGCCGTGCTTGACGGCGTCGAAGCGTGCCACGTTGATGGTGACCAGACGAACGTCCGGTGCGAAGACCGTCCAGGACGCGGTGGTGAAGTCCTGCAACCGGGTGCCGACCGCGAGGACCAGGTCGGCGTCGGCCGCCATCGCGTTCGCCGACGCCGAGCCGGTGATGCCGAGCGGTCCCGCGTACAGCGGATGCTCGTGCGGCACCAGGGTGCGGCCAGCGGTGGTCTCCACGATCGGAATGCCGCGCTGCTCGGCGAATTCCAGCAGGGTGCGTCCCGCGCCCGAATACCGGACGCCGCCGCCGAGGATCAGCAGCGGACGGTGCGCGGCGCGCAGTGCGGCGACGGCTTCGGCGAGTGCCCGGTGGTCGGGACGTGGCCGGGTGAGACGGTGCAGCACCGGCTCGAAAAGCGTGTCAGGGAAGTCGTAGGTCTCGGCCTGGACGTCCTGTGGAAGCGCCAGGACGACCGGGCCGACGTCGGCCGGGTCGGTGAGCACCCCGGCCGCCTGGGGCAAAGTGGCGATCAACTGTTCCGGGCGTGTGACGCGGTCGAAGTAGCGGCTCACCGCGCGGAACGCGTCGTTCACGGTGACGGTCGGGTCGCCGAAGTGCTCGACCTGTTGCAGAACCGGGTCCGGCGCGCGTCCGGTGAAGGTGTCGCTAGGAAGGAGGAGGAGAGGGAGGCGATTCGCGTGTGCGACGCCCGCCGCCGTCACCATGTTGAGCGCGCCGGGACCGATCGATGAGGTGGCGACACCGACCTGACGCCGATGAGTGGCCTTCGCATAGCCGACGGCGGCCAGCGCCATCCCCTCTTCGGCGTGCCCGCGCCAGACGGGGAGTTCGGCGCGCCGCTCGTGCAGCGCGGTGCCGAGGCCGAGCACGTTTCCGTGGCCGAAGATCGCGAAGACGGCGGGGAACAACGGCGCCTCGCAGCCGTCGAGTGTCTCGGAACGCTGGGCGATCAACCAGGCCACCAGCGCCTGCGCCGTGGTGAGCTTCATCCGATCCGTCCTTCGTGGGAAGTGACCGGGCAACGCGGATCGATCGGCTCGGCGTCCCAGCGCGCCCGCACCCAGCTGTGCGCGGGGTCGTCGCAGAACGCCATCGATCGCTCGGGCGCCGGACCGGCCAGCACGTTGAGGTAGTACATGGGGTAACCAGGCGCGGCGATGCACGGGCCGTGATAACCGCGCGGGATCAGGAAGACGTCACCGTCGCGGACCGCGACGTTCTCGTTAACCGTGCCGTCGGCGGTGTACGTGCGGTGCATAGCGAATCCCTCGCGGGACGGGGTGATGCCGTCCCGTCCGGCGATGCGGAAGTAGTAGATCTCCTCGTTGACGACCTCGCACGCGCTGGCCTCGTCGTGCTTGTGCGGCGGATAGGACGACCAGTTGCCGTCCGGGGTGATCAACTCGCAGGCGTTGAGCTTGTCCGCGTGTTCCCACACACCGGGTATGCCGAAGTTGGTCACCTGACGCGTCGCGCTTCCCGCGCCTCGGATTTCGACCGGCACCTCCTCGGCAGGGCCGTATCTCGGCTCGAGCCGCTTCCCGCATCGCGCCATCGGCAGTGCTACCTCGAGGTCGCCGCCCTCGGCCACGAGTTCCAGTTCGGCGTCGCGCGGGACGTAGGCGAAATCCGTCACTCGGGTGAAGACCGATTCCCGGCCGGTCAGCGCGTAGGTCTCGCCGTCGACGCGTACCGTGCACGCCCCTGACAGCGGCAGGACGAACGCCTCGAACTCCCCCGTCCGAACTGTCCGCGACTCGCCCGCGTCGATCCGCAGCACCCGCAGCCCGGCATAGGTCCATCCGGCGTCGTCGGGAGTCAGCAGGATCGGGTCACCGTCATGACGCAGCGTTCCTTCCGGACGATGCAGTGTCATCGCACCTCCTCCATGCTCGATCCAGAACCGGCAACTCGGTCGCCTCGCCGGGCGAACACATTCGGCCGACCCCTTCGCCGACGACCGTGCCAGTGGTCGGAGACTGTGCCCGTGCTGTACACGGCAGGAACGACGGGAACCGCTCGGATCGGCTCTGTCGGTGAGCGATCGCCGCCGTCTGTGGCACATCGCGAGGCCGGTACCCAGATGCTGTCCCGCCTCATCGGGCTTCTTTCAGCAAGCGGGCGGCGGTTTCGACCGCCCTGGCGACGTCGCCGTCCGGTGGGTACAGCAGGGTGCGGCCGACGACGAGACCGCGAACAACGTCGTGGCCGAGCGCCCCGCCCCACAGCGCTCGATCCACCGCCGGATCTCCGGACGGTGCACCGCCCAGCACGAGAACCGGCAGTGTGGTGGCGTCCAGTACCGAAATATCCTGCGGTGCGGGGATCTTCAGCCAGGTGTAGGCCGAGGTGACACCGAGTCCGGAGGCCACCGTGATCGCCCGCGACAGCGAGACCGCGTCCTTGCTCATCACCAGCGCATCGGAGCCGTCCCGGTGATACGGAAGCGGCTCGACCATCGCCATCAGCTCGTGCGCCGCTAGCTCCGAGACCGCCTCCGCGCAAGCTTGCAGCGTCGGCACGGTGCCCGCGTCGGAGTCGACCAGGCGCAGCAGCATTTTGCCGCCGTCGAGCCGGAACCGCGCGATGGAGTCCGCGTCGTATCCGGTGAAGCGGTCGTCGATCTCCCACTCCGCGCCCGCGAGGCCACCGCGGTTCATCGAACCGATCACGACCTTGTCGTCCAGCGCGTCCAGCAGCAACAGTTCCTCGACCACGTCCGGCGAGCCGAGCACGCCGTCGACATCCGGGTCGGCCAGCGCGATCAGCAGCCGTTCCAGCAACGCGCGCCGATCCGCCATGGCCGTGCGATCCGCGCCGACGCCCAGCGCCCCGCGGGCCGGGTGGTCGGCGGCGACGAGGAACAAGGTCTGCTTGCCCGCCAACAAGTCGGCGCGGCGTACTCGTTCGGCGTAGGCCCGTTCGACCGCGGCGGGGTCCGTCGCGCGCACGTGCAGTAACTCACGCCAGCGTTCGTCGGTCACATGCATGACAGTTACTCCTTCCCGCACTCAGTGCTCAGCCACGGTCCGCGGCTCGATCACAGATCGGTCCGCGCGCCGCTTCTCGATTGCCGGCCCAGCTCAACCGCACAGCTGAGTCTCCATCGGTGCGGCTGCCCCTGATTTCCGGCCCGGCTCCACCACACAGCTGCTCCCCATTCGGTGCGGCTGGCCCGGAATTCCAGCCCGGCTCCACAACACGGCCGCTCCCCATTCGGTGCGGCTGCCCCGGAATTCCAGCCCGGCTCCACAACACGGCTGCTCCATTCGGTGCGGCTGCCTGGCAGATGCTCGATCTCCGCGTCCGTGTGCCATCGCATCCGCCGCACGCCGGGCAAGAAGCGGCCGATGCGCCCATCGTGTCGGCGTTGGTGTCGGTGCACGCGAGGCCGATCCGAAAGCAGACCATGGATCGGATAGCGGCACTTGCGCTTCGCGGGCCACCGAGCTGCCGGAGCCCGTAGCTGCGCTCCGTCCCGACGGGCATCCCTCGCACACACGCGCAGTGACTCGCCCCAGAGCCGTCGGCCACCGGCACGACAGCCCCTTCGCCCCGCCCTCGCGACTTCAGCCGCACAGCAGTTCCTCGATCTCCGCGGCCGTGGGCATCGCGTCCGCGCAGGCCAGACGCGCGGCGACCAGGGCGCCTGCCGCGTTGGCGTAGGTAGCGATGCGTCGTGGGTCCCACTCCGAGAGGAGGCCGTGGACCAGCGCCCCGCCGAATCCGTCACCCGCGCCGAGCCCGCACACCACGTCCACGCGGCACGGCGGCACCGTCCAACGTTCCTCGCCGGTGGCCACCAGCACGCCGTCGCCGCCTTGCTTGATCACCGCGAGGCGCACTCCACGGGCGAGCAACCGATCGGCCGCCGCGTGCGGGTCAGCGGTGCCCACCGCCATCTCTACCTCGGCACGGTTTCCGACCACTACGTTCACGTGGTCGACCATCCACCCGATCTCGGTCCGCGCGGTCTCGACATCCGGCCAGAACATCGGCCGGTAGTCCAGGTCGAGCACCGTATGCCCGCGTCGTGCACGCCGCAGCAATATGTCCCGCTGCGTGCCGCGCCCCGGCTCCGCGCTCACTCCGGTGCCCGTGACCCACAGCAGGGGCACGGCATCCACGACTTCCCAGGGCACTTCGTCCGGAGTGATGGTCAGGTCCGGCGCGATCGGCGCGCGGTAGAACAGCAGTGGCGGATCGGACGGCGGCGTGAGCTCGCAGAAGACCACGGGCGTCTGGAGGTCCGGCGCGGTCGTCACATAACGGGACGAGACGCCGAAGTCCTCCAGCGCCGTGCGCACGAAGTCGCCGAAGCCGTCGGGGCCCACCTTGGTCAGCACCGCCGTACGGCGACCGAGCCGGGCGGCGGCCACGGCGACGTTGGTCGCGGTGCCGCCGAGGAACTTCGAGAAGCTGCGCACCTGTGCCAAGGCGACGCCGCTTTGTTCGGGATACAGGTCCACCCCGACCCGGCCGATGGTCAACGCCTCCAGCTCGGTCACGAATCCGCCTCCTCGTTCACGGCGTCACCACGCGTCGCAGTTCGTGCTGCAGCGCCTCCAGTTCCGCCCCGCCCGCCATCTGGCGGGTCAGTTCCGGCAGGTCGATCTCCGATTTCTCGTACGAGCCGAGCATCGCGCCCCGCTTCAGCAGCAGGAATCGGTCACCGACCGGATAGGCGTGGTGCGGATTGTGCGTGATGAGCACGACGCCGAGCCCGCGTTCGCGTGCCCGCACGACGTACTGCAACACCACCCCCGCCTGCTTCACGCCCAACGCGGCGGTCGGCTCGTCGAGAATCAGCACCTTCGCGCCGTAGTGCACGGCCCGCGCGATGGCGACGCACTGCCGCTGCCCACCCGACAGCGTGCCGACCGGCTGTTCCATGTCGCGGATTTCGATACCCATATCCGCCAACGCCGTTCGCGCGATCGCGCAGCCTTTCTTGCGGTCCAGCAGCCGGAACGGGCCGAATCCGAATGTCGGCTCCGAGCCGAGCACGAAGTTGCGCCACACGCTCATCAACGGCGCCACCGCGAGATCCTGGTACACCGTGGCGATACCGCGATCCAACGCCTCGCGCGGTGAGGCGAACCGCACCGATTCGCCCTCGACGCGCAGTTCGCCTCGGTCGTGCCGGTGCACTCCGGCGAGGATCTTGATCAGCGTGGATTTGCCCGCGCCGTTGTCGCCGAGCACGCAGGTCACCTCGCCCGCGTTCACCACCGTCGACACCTCGCGCAGGGCGACCACGCCGCCGTAGCTCTTGCCGAGGTCGACGGCCTCGATGAGGGAAGTCATCGGCGCACCCTTTCGGCTCGTTTCTGGAAACGGTTGTTGACCAGCACCGCAGCCAGCAGCAGCACACCGAGGAACAGCATGAACCAGTCGCTGTCCCAGCGGGCGAACACGATGCCTTGGCGCGCCATGCCGAAGATCAGCGCGCCGATCGCGGCCCCCACCGCCGAGCCGAAGCCACCGGTGAGCAGGCACCCGCCGACGACGGCGGCGATGATGTAGTGCAGTTCCAGCCCGACGCCCTGGTTGGCCTGCACGCTCGCGAACCGCAGGATGTTGCAGGAGCCGACCACCCAACCGGCGAACGCCGTGCCCATGAACAGCAGGATCTTGGTGCGATCCGCGGGCACGCCCACCGCGCGGGCGCTGGGCAGCGCGCCGCCGACGGCGAAGATCCAGTTGCCGAACCTCGTGCGGACCAGAACGATCGCGGCGATCGCGGTGAGTACGACCCACCAGACCACCGACGCCTGGAGGTGCGCTTCCCCGATGTCGAGTGTCGACGCGAACACCCATCCCGCCGACTGGTAGCCGTCCGCGCCGCGCACGCCCGATACTTGCACCGTGTCGGTGACCAGCCGTGTCACGCCGAGATTCAGGCCCTGAAGGGCGAGGAACGTACCCAGGGTGACGATGAAGCTGGGCAGGCCGGTCCGCATCACCACCCAGCCGTTGAACGCGCCGACGACCAGCGCGAACACCAGCGAAGCGAGCAGCGCGAACCACACGTTCCAGCCGGCGTGCACCGCGAGCAGGGCGGTGACCAACGCCGTGGAGGCGGTCATCACGCCCGCCGACAAGTCGAACTCGCCGCCGATCATCAGCAGGGCCACGGCCACCGCCATGATGCCCAGCGTGGAGGCGTCGTCCAGCCAGGTCGCGACGCCGAGCGGACTCAGGAACCGGTCGGTGACGACGGAGAAGAAGACGAACACCAGCAGCGCGCCCAGCGCCGCGCCGATCTCCGGCCGCACGGCCAGGCGTTGCAGCGGTGAGCGGCCCGTGTCTCGGGTCCGGTCGGGTGTCTTTGTGGCAACGGTCATTTCATCCACCTCATCGCGTGCCCTGCGCGACGAGCGCGGCGACGGCGTCCACATTGCTCTTGTCGACGAAACCGGGTCCGGTCTGCACCGGAGCGCCGCCTCCGGCGGTGTTCAGATTCGTCCGGTACAGCTTCAGCAGCACGATCGGCAGATAGCCTTGCTCGTACTGTTGCTGATCCACCGCGAACAGCAGCTTCCCGGCCCGGATCGCCTCCACCACATCGGAATTCAGATCGAAGGTGGCGACGGTGGCGGCCGAACCGGCTTCCCGCACCGCGTCCACGGCTCGCGCGGCGACTTGCGAGTTCAACGTCAGAACCGCGTCGATGGAGCGGTCGGCCTCCAGCGCTCCTTTGATCCGTGATTGCGCGTCGGTCGGATTGTTGATGTCCACCTGGAGCGTGGTGGCATTGCCGAAGGCCTTGGTCGCGCCCGCGCAGCGCTCGTTCGCGCCGATATTGCCCGCCTCGTGGATGACGCACAGCATCTTCGTGCGCCGCGCCTCCGCGAGCCGTCTGCCCGTGGCCTGCCCGGCCAGCGATTCGCTTTGGCCCACATGGACGAACGCGCCGAACTCGGCGCTCTCGGACTCGCCCGAATTGATGGTCACCACCGGAATGCCAGCGGCGACAGCCTTTTCCACCGATGGCCGCAGCGCCTCGGGATTGGCCATCGAGACGACGAGCCCGTCGACGCCCTGCGCCACCGCGTTGTCGATCAGCTTCGCCTGCTGGCCGGGATCACCGGAAGCGTTGTACTCCACCCGGATTCCGAGGTCCTTGCCCGCCGCTTCCGCGCCGTTCTTGACGACGTTCCAGAACGCGTCGCCGGGGCTGCCGTGGGTCACCACCGCGACGGATTCCACCGTCCCAGCGGCCATCGGTGTTTGCGAGGGCGCGGGCGCGTCGGCGCCGGGGCCGGTGCACGCGGCCAGGAGCGCGGCCGTGGCGATCCACGGCAGCAGGCGGCTCGAACGCCGCCCTCTCGCGGTGAGGCCGCGCTGTGGTGTCGGAGACATCGTCGCTTCCCTCAGATTCCCGCGGCGGCGAGCGCGATGTCCGCGAGGTGGCGCAGGCTGCGCCCGGTGTCGTCGCTCGCCTGCCGCGCCGACTCGCCCGGCCGCAGCGCGGCGTCCTGCTCCAGCACGTACCAGCCCCGGTAGCCCGCGGCCCGGGCGGTGTGCACGAGTGCCGCGATGTCGACCTCGCCCTCGCCCAGCGGCACATACAGCCCACGGCACACGGCCGAGCTGTAGTCCAGCTTTCCGGCACGGACCTGATCGGCCAGCGCGCCGCGCACGTCTTTGAGATGGATGTGCCCGATCCGCTCCGCGTGTCGTCGCGCGAGCCGGACCGGGTCGGTGCCGCCGATGAGCAGATGCCCGGTGTCCAGGCAGATGTCGAGATCGGAATCAGCGAGGAACCGCTCGACCTCGGCCTCGCTCTCCACATGGGTGCCGACATGCGGGTGCAGCACCGTGCGCAGGCCGTGCGCGGCGGCTACGTCCCGGATCGCGGTGGCCGTGTCGACCAAGGCGCTCCACTCGGAGCCGTCCAGTTGCGGGCGCGCGTCGTACCCGTCGAAACCGGTCGCGGCGGCGAGGACGAGGACTTCCGCGCCCGCGGCGGCCAGCTGGGCGGCGGTGTCCTCGGCGCGGGCGACGGCGTCCTGCCGGTCGCGGTGCAGCACGGCGGCGAGGAATCCGCCGACGGCGGTGAGTCCGAAGGTCTCCAGCAACCGGCGCAGCTCACCTGGGTCGCGTGGCAGATAGCCGGGAGGACCGAGTTCCGTCGCGGTCAGGCCGAGCTGTGCCATCTCGGCCAGGACGGTGGGCGCGTCGAGCACGTGGCCCCAACCGGGGACCTCGCATACTCCCCAGGAGATCGGCGCGGCCGCGATGCGCAGCGGGTAGAGGGATTCGGTCATCGGTGCTCTCCGACCTTCGACGTCGAGGTGAACCGCTCTATTGGAGCGCTCCAACTATGTAACGCAGGTCATAGGGTGTCAAGAGTCGTCAGCGCGTCGCAAAAACGCAATCACCAGGCGATATTCGGCTGTGAGCGCCTCGCCCGAACCGATACGCCACTCGTGAAGTCCGATTAGAGCGCTCTATTGATCAGCCCGCGCGCAGCTTGTATCGTCCGAGCCGAAAAGGCCTGCGAACGCGGAACGGAGGCGACATGGCACGACCGACCATGGAAGACGTCGCCGCCCGCGCCGGCGTCTCCCGCGCCCTCGTCTCGCTGGTCATGCGCAACTCCCCGAAGGTCAGCGAGCACCGTCGCCGCGCCGTGCTCGACGCGGCGAAAGACCTCGGCTACCAACCGCACATCATGGCGCGCTCGCTGGCCAGCCGGACCTCCAACATCGTCGGCGTCATGGTCTCCGACCTGCGCAACGCCTTCTTCGCCGACGTCGTCGAAGGGATGGACGCCGCCGCCCAGGCCGCCGGCCTCGAACTGATCCTCAACACCGGCCGACGCACCGCCGCCCGCGAGCGCACCGCGCTGGAGAGCCTGCTCTCCTTCCGTCCCGGGGGGATCATCCTGCTGTCGCCGATCCTGCCCGCCGCCGCCATTCGCGCAGCGGCGCAGCAGGCTCCGCTGGTGCTGGTATCCCGCACGTCCACCGTCACCGAGATCGACACGGTCAACGACAACGGCGAGGTCGGCACCGGATTGGCCGTCGACCACCTGGTCATGCTCGGACATCGGCGCATCGTGCACCTCGACGGCGGCGGCGCTTTCACCTCGGCCCCGCGCCGCAAGGGCTACCGCGCCGCCATGCAGCGCCACGGCCTGGAACCGATGGTCGTGCCGAGCGAGCACACCGACTCCGCGGGCATGGCCGCGGTGCGCAAACTGCTGAACCTGTTCTCCCACGACAACTTCCCCACCGCTCTGGTCTGCGGCAACGACTTCAACGCCGTGGGGGCGATGTCCGCGCTGGAGGAAGCGGGCCTGCGGGTGCCCGAGGACGTCTCGGTCGTCGGCTACGACAACACCTCGCTTGCCGCACTGCGTCACGTCGCGCTGACCACCATCGACCAGCCCCGCATCCAGATGGGCCGCCTAGCGATCGACGCGCTCACCGAACGACTCCGCGACGGCCGCACCACCCCGGCCCGCCGCCGGGTGGAACCGTCACTCGTCGTCCGCTCCACCACAGCCGCCCCACGCTGAACCACCGGGCCCGGAGGCCCGCCGACACACGTCGCGTCCATATATAAGGAGAGCCGATGTCACCTCACCGACCCGTCACGCTGGGCCTCGCCGGAACCGGCCGCATCGGAACCTCGCACGCCGAGACCCTGAAGAAGCTCCCGAACGTCGCCACCGTCCTGGTAGCCGACGCCGACGCCGACCGCGCCCGCACCACCGCCGCCGTCCTCGGCGTCGAATTCGCCCCCGACCTCGACACCCTCTTCGCCGCCGACCTCGACGGCCTGATCATCGCCACCGCCACCGACTCCCACCCCGAACTCATCATTCGCGCCGTCGACGCTGGGATCCCCGTGTTCTGCGAAAAGCCCGTGGCGGCCGATATCGCCGGGACCCTCGCCGTCATCGATCACCTCCGCGACTCCTCGGTTCCCGTCCAGATCGGCTTTCAACGGCGGTTCGACGCCGGTTATCGCGCGGCCCGCGAGGCGATTCGCTCCGGCAGGCTGGGGTGGCTGCATACCTTGCGGGCGACCACACTTGATCCGGCCCCGCCGCCCGCCGAGTACATTCCGCGGTCGGGTGGGATCTTCCGCGACTGCGGGGTGCATGATTTCGACATCATTCGTTGGGTGACGGGGCGAGAGATCGTCGAGGTGTATGCGCTCGGGGCGAACCGGGGCGCGGCGTTCTTCGCCGAAGCGGATGACGTCGACACGGCGGCGGTGGTGCTGCGTCTGGATGATGGGACGCTGGCCACCGTATCGCTGACCCGGTACAACGGGGCTGGGTATGACGTTCGGCTGGAAGCGTTGGGTTCCAGCGGGAATGCCATCGTCGGATTGGACGACCGCTCGCCGCTGATTTCCGTCGAACCCGATCACAATCCCTCCCCCTACCCTCCCTATGGGGGTTTCATGGAACGGTTCCGTCCGGCGTATGCGGAGGAGCTGGCGGCGTTCATCGAGGTTGCGGCCGGGCGGCTCGATAGTCCCTGCACTCCGGCGGAGGCTCTGGAGGCGTTCTATGTTGCAGAGGCATGCGAGCTGTCGCGGCGACAGGGTAGGGCTGTCGAAATAGCTGAAGTACGGCGCTGAGAGATACCCGGGGTCGGTGGAGCCGACATTCCGATTCAGTGATCAGCTTGGCGGCGGAAGACTCATATGGGCATCGTGAAGCTATTCGATGAGCTTGCGCTCTTCCTGCGGGCGCACGTGACCGGCAATGGATGAGTCAGCTCAACAGCCGGGCCATCTCATCCATAATCGGAGAGTCGGCGAACGGCTGGTCTTGGCCGATCACGCGCCAACCCCATGCCTCGTATGCGGCGCGGGCCGGGTTGCCGACTCGCACCAGCAGGTACGCCAGTGATTCCGGCCGCCGCGTCAGCAAGGCATCGTGGATGGCCCTCGCGAAACCTTGGCCTTGGTAGTCGGGATGTACGGCGAACTCGCGAAAGATGTAGACGGGTGCGCCCTCTGTTTCAGGGGCCGATTGCGGGTAGACCCGAATTGCTTTCTTCCACACCGCTTGTGGTCTGCTGTAGGGAGTGCCGAAGGCATAGCCGATCATCCGGCCGTCTATTCGTCCCGCGACCAGTTCGAAGCCTGTTATCGGTGCGTACATTTCTTCGAGTCGTTCCCAGAATCGCACTGGGCTGTACCACGGGTTGTCTTGCTGCTCGCGGTGGGAGTCGAAGTACAGGGCCTTGAGTTCGTCTTCGAGTTCGAGTGCCTCAGCGGCGTCGTAGTGGGCGAGATCGAGCAGGCGCGAGGTCATGACCCGATGGCCTTCTCACGACAAAAGGCGTCGTCCCGCAGTAGTTCGTGGAGTTCCAGAGCGCTGCGCATGCGCCGCTGACCCTTCGGTACGGCCGCGAGGACTTGTTCCCCCAAACCCATGACAAACCGCGTCCGGTGCTCGATCGGCAAACCCGCCAGGGTGGTAGTTGCATGACCAGCACCCTCAGTTGGGTCTCCTGCCGAGACCAAGCAGATGCCACGCTGCAACTCGATCTGGACCGGCCCGCGCCGACTATTCGGCGGATACAGGTTGAGCGCCGCCGCCTGCGCCTCTTCTGCCCGGCGGCTATCGCCGAGATGCGAGTATACGAAGCTTTCAGCGAATCTGACTCGCTCTTCCGGATATGCCCAGCAGTGCCAGCTGTGATCCTTGGTCATGGAAGACGGCAGAGCTGCGAATGTCTCCCGCAGATCGTTCAATGACGACTCCGCCTCGTCCGCGCGACCCAACAAAGCGAAGGACTGGGCCCGCGCAGCAAGCAGGCTGGGTCTCCCGACTGCCGGACCGTCCGCGATCAGGGGATCGCATTTGCCGATCTCCTCGATGATGGCTTCAGGATCCAGTCCGTCATAGATCCCCCGGATGGCTTTGCGTCCCCGCACGAACATGATGGTGTGGGGATCGCCTGAGCAATCTGCGGCGTAGCGAGCCGTGCGCCACCACCGCGCCCCTTCGCGTCGGCGGCCGAGGTCCCCGATTGATTGAGCCATGTACTGGCTCAAAAGAGCGCCTATCCTGTACAGCTCGCGGCGCTGGCTAGCGCTCCGCGATGAACCGAGCGCCGCCTCGAGACTCAGGACATCCACCAACAGCATCTCTTGCAACTCGGTGGACGTGTGGGTGACGTATGCGGCTCCGTATTCGCGGACTATCTCGTTCCAGTCCTCCAGATCGACCGGAACACCCTCTGACACAGCGCGATTCAGGCCGTGCCGAGCCGACTCCAATCCGAAGGCCATACCGACACCGGCGGCTGACGCGCTGAGCAGAAAGGTTCGGCGTTGCACGTCGTCAACCTCTTTCCCGGTACCGCTTTCAAGATGGACTGGCCATGGCCGCGGATTTACCCGACCGGCCTATCGAGATGCCGTACAAGCGCAAGTACGTCGGCGGCGTCCATCCCCGCACCAACCGCCGGTTCCTCCTGTAGGTCCGCAAGCTGCTGGACACCAGGGTCGTCAAGAATGCGACCCATGAAGTCCAACTTCTCCTCCAGCCGCAGACGGACCACTTCATCGACCGTATTGCGTGTCACCAGAATAGTGACCCTTGTCTCAGTGTCGGGGGCTAGGCCAAGGCGGTGAATGCGGTCCAGGCTTTGTAGGAACCGCCCAGCCATGAAGTCACGATCCACGTAGACGGCATCGTGACAAACCTGATGAAGACTGATGCCTTCACCGAGAGTCGCCGGATTAGATATCAGGACGTGGCAGTCGGGATCCTGGCGGAATCGCCGTAGCTGCTCGTCTCGGTCGGGGGTTCCACCGTAGACCACAGCTGGGTTGTACCGTTGGAGCAACTTCTCCAAGGTGGCGAGGCTGCGCACAAATGTAGTCCAGACCAGAGTTTTCCGGCCATTGGCTGCATTATCCGCAACGATCCTCAGCGTCTCCTGATACTTCGGTGACAGTTCGATGCGCGGTAGCTTTTGCAGCAGCTCGAACAGAGAGTCGTCCGGAGAAGGTTGTAGCGGTGGGAGTTGGTACTCCAAAGGCTCGTACGGGCTGGCTCCTTCCAGAAGCAGAGCTGGGCTGATGGCAGCCATCAGTAGCCGCAGCATGGCACGACCCAACGCCTCAATGCTCCTACGCGAGCCTTCCGCTCGGGCGGAAAAGTTGCCCTTCATGGCTTCGTACACCTCAGCATGCAGCGATGGCATCTCCACATAACGGACTTTCGGTTCGAAGGGGGGAAGACCAAGCTCATGCTTAGTTGTACGGGTGAAAAGCGGGCGAAGAACCGAGCTAGCGTAAGCAAGATCACCCCCACCCACAGCCTCAGTCACCACCCGCTTTCCGCGGCCGGGCCATACGAACGAAAGCAAGTTCTCTAGATCTTTGGCCCCGTTCGGGGCTGGCGTTCCGGTTAGAATCAACCGCCTGGTTGCAAGCGGCCCCAGCGCCAAGCACGCAGAGCCGTACGTACCGCTTGCGCCAAGTTTCATGCGATGCGCCTCGTCGAGCACGACCATCGCGGCTCCCGCCCGCAACCATGCGGCTAGTTCGCCCAAAGAACGGTCCAGCCGCTCGTAGTTCACTATCTGCAACTCCGCGAGACCGTCCTCCGATCGCCCCAAAACCGCAGTGCGCATCGGCTGTTTAAAGCAGGTGGAGTTCTCGTACTCCCATGACTCATAGGCAGACTTCGGTCCGACGACGAGGAGACGCTGCGCATCACCGCGCCTGCGCATCGCTGCGTAGACCGCCAATGCCACACGGGTTTTGCCGGCACCTGGGACACTGAAGTTGGCGCCGTGGCGCAAAGAGAGCAATCGGGCGATGTCACGTTGCTGGAACGGCGTGAGGTCGGCGATCCAGTCCGACCCCAACAGCCCGAGTACATCATCTGGCTGTATAGCCTGAACAGCATCTGGCGTGTCACCGAGGCTGCGCTGGACCGTGTCTGCATCGTCCAGTACGCCATTGACGAGCGCCATCAGGTCTGCATCCCAGTCGACACCTGGATGATTCCAAGTAGCCAGTTCAATGAGGTTGACCAGGAAGTCATCAAGGTCGATCTCCGCCGACAGCGATCCGCGCCAGCCGCCTGGGGAGATCCGCGCGGTTAGCTGCGCGAAGTCCCGCTGAAAGGCCGACGATGTACGTAGTTCGACACGCGTACGTGTCACGTCGAAACTCAATCGCAACGAGGGTGAGGTCTCAGGATTACTCATTCCTGTGACTGCTTCACTTCTACCGCGGCAGTCAACCATGCCAGGCCATTACCCGGCAGCTCTATAGTTCGTTGTGCTTCGATCGCCAACTTGCCTAATACAGTGCGGAGCACATCAAGGGCGTCATCGAATGCCCCCTCGTCAAGACTTGCATTGCCTCGCGACAGGACTAAATCAGTAATTGACTGCTCAAGGTCTTTGCATGCGTTGTTGATTCGATCAGGAGCGGCCAACTGCTTCTTGCGCAACCTGAAGTCGCTGCCTGCGCTCTCAATAGCCTTGTCAAAAGCCTTTTCATACGCCTCGAGGGTGGAGGATGCAGCAGACTGCGCGGCCAAGGCTGAAGCATGGCCGGCCGCCGTGACCGCTTTGGCTTGGAGCAGCGCATCTGTGACCGACCTCGCGGCGATGACGTTTGCTCCTTCAGCTGTGACTTTTCGGTTCAGTCCAGGGATCGTGACAGCGGTGGGAGCCGCATTTTCAGTTACCTTGAGCCCATCGGGCAGGTTTTTTTGCAGGTAACGACTGTGAAAATCAGCACCAATGCACCGGACGTCGGTCTTGGAGAACTCAAGAATGATAGCCGCTAACCGCGCCTCCTTGAGCAACTCAGCCCGCTCCTTACTCTTGCGCACTTCCTCGTTGTATGCGCGGTGAAGCTCCTCAAGCCGCCCCTTGGCCCCTTCCAGGTCCATGAGCCTGAGCGACACACCTTCTTTTGTAGTGCTTCGCCGGATCACTTCCCTTAGCTGCGCGAGAACCCAAATATCACGTTGACACGACTTCGTCGTAGTACGAAACGCCTTGGCGATTACCGAAAGATCACGATTAAGCTGGACACTCTGTTCATCTATTGCGAGCAGACGGTTGATGTACGAATAATCACGCCTCTGGTCAGGACGCAATTGCAAGGAGAGTTCAACGTCATTGATGTCGTCCCACGTGCACGATTCCGGCAGCACACCGACCCGCATGCTAGCAGTAGACTTAAGTTCCCGAAGCGCAGCGCAGCGAGTATTTCCGTTAACAAGAATTCCGTGGCGAGTTATCAGGCCAGGTTCGTTCTGCTTGTGTTCCTTTAGATTTTCTTTCAGCTTATCGAAGGCTGGGTCTCGATGAGTCGGTTCCGATGGACGTATCGTTAACAGATGCCGGAGGTAGTCCTGACTCTCCGCACTCCACGGATTCGCCGTAAGAAGCGCATCACGACCTGGATCAAGGCTGCGTTGGGCGCGAATTCGGTGAGTGCCTGGATTGTACAGAAGAACTTCCAAAGGCATATCAATGACCTCTACATGCAAAGGTCGGCTACGCCATTCTACCGTCGAGGTTTCCGGGACGCCCTCACTGTCGCGCTGCTCCTTAATTCGTTCCTCAACTAGCGAGCGAGTAGCAGCGGCATTTGGCGGATCTTCGAAATTGATAAACATATTTTGAAATCCTTGCTCAGAGATTGGCATGATGACAAGAGGTGCCACTGCGGGCAGTAAGTCCTGGGCCGCTCAGGCATATCAAGCACGGAGCTGTTTCAGCGCCGCACGAACTTCATCCCTAGAGTCTGCAGGCAAAGTTCGGTAGGCCGCCCACAGGTCCTCGGTCTCGCTGAAACTGCGGGCATCCTGTTCTACCCACGAGGCCAACATCTTTCGCTCGTAGGCAGGCAGGCGATCGATGCGCGACAGAACATCACCTAAGTCCGCCGACAAGTCACGGCCGCCGATGCGGCACCTGTTGCACTCAATCATCAGCTGCATGCTCGTCTCGCCCGTGGGCATCCGAACTGATCGGCGAGCAACATCGAGCTGTGAGGCAACATACGTGCCGGCATACTGCTCACCGGGGCCGATTCCGCATGATCGGCATTTGTGTCCGTCGCGCATCATCACGGCGTGCCGCTCAGCTGCCGTCACTGTGACACCGACCTTTCGGGTCGCCTTGCCGGGCTCCCACACTGCGATGCCCTGCTCGACAAAGCGATGTTCGTGCGAACCCAGGGCGGGATCCTCCCGATTGGTGTCGATCCGCCATTCGAAGTCACGCAGGTCGCGCATCCGACGGTCGATCTGAGAGGTGTCTGGAAAGGCTTCGCGCAGCTGATTTTTCGTGAACACCTGTCCCACCCCTACATCCTGTACAAGCCAGAGCGCCACGCGCTTCATAGCGCCGAGATTCGAGTCGTTCCAATTGGGCATAGTCACGTGTGGAATCCACCTTTCAGTCCAGTCCGAGCAGCCTTGCGCAGCACCGCGGGCAGGGCGGGCCGTCCAAGATCGGCATACGGCACTCCCTGAACTGAACAGCAGTGGCGCATGAATCGAAAGGCCCGCGCTGTCCGGGTTTCGGATTCTCCGGAACCAGGACAGCAATCGCACGCGCAAGCCACCTGTGGGACAGGAAGATGGGATGGTCCAGGTGGATGACTCTCACGGGGGAGATCCGGTTTGCAGCAACGCGGGAAGTTCCCACAGCGCGGGCAGTTCGAAGAACTCAGTCCCAGCTTGTCGCCCGAGCAGCGGAAGCTCGCCGAGGCGGTGCGCGGTCTGCTCGAACGAATCGGCTTATCCTGCCGAGCAGTCGAGAAGGCGATCGCCGAAAAGCTGCCCGAGAGAGACAAGTCGGAGAGGAATTTAAGCAGGTCTGTACTGTCCGACCTAGCCAACGGCCGACGCAAGCGCCCACCCCGGGAAGCACCCCTCCGGGAGCTCCACGAACTCGCGTTGGCCAGTTGTCGCACCGAGGGGGCAATTACTCCCTGGGAGGAGCTGAACAGCCTCCGGCTAGCGCTTTCCCGCCTCGGTCTGCGGGACGAACCGCAACGAACTGCACCCTGTCCGACCTGCGGTGCGCCTGTAGCGCATGGACAAGCCGGGACACTCAATCGCTCCAGCCCGGCAGCTAAGCCGGCTGGAATCTCCGCCGGTATAGGAACGCATGTTGCGCCGGTCCCCCATCACGAGGAGGACCGGCGCAACAGTGGGAACATCGACGTGGCCTGGCCGCCAGCGAGAGATTTAGCCGTGTACATCTCGGCCGGCAACTTCGAGCGGGTCAACGGCCTCATCCGGTATGTCGGCACCGAAGCCGCCCCCGATGAGACGGCAGATGCCGTCGCTTCCTGCCGGGAACTGGGCTTGGACGAAGCAACTGACACGATAATCGGCTACGCCGGCAGCCGGTCCGGGCTCGATGTATTGCAGATTCTCCAATCACTCAATCAGCGGGGAAAGCGCCGTGACGCTGATATCCTGCTGGAGCGAGCGCTCGCCAGCTTGATCCGTTTGCAGTCGTAGTGACAACATCACAAGTCGGCCTAACACACCGGACGCCAACGCTGCAAAATTTTCTCTTTTGCGACGCCACTGAAATTAGGAAGTATTTACCCGGCGATGACGGCATGGAGGGCGTGTTATCCGGAGTTGTCGGCCTAACGGTCTCCTAAGGCTCTCAACACAGCTTCTACCGATGCGTCAAGACCCTCATGTTCCCAGAGCCGAACCACTTTCCAGCCGGCATGTACCAGGGCGATATCCGCAGCTTTGTCACGCTCAATATTTCGCTTGAGCTTTGGAGTCCAGTACCACTCATTTGTTGCTGGTTGCCGACCATGCTCCGGACATACGTGCCAGAAACATCCATCAACGAACACTGCTACCCTGCGTGCAGTGAAGACGATGTCCGGACGGATCTTCGCAGTCCCCAAATCGAGGCGTAGGTCCTTACGAAATCTGTAACCCAACCGGTGCAGCGCGCTTCGCAGCCGCATCTCTGGCTTCGTGTCAGTCCGGCGGTTTGCTCGCATATTCCGAGAACGTCCCTCATTGAGGGGAGCGGGGTATCTGAGACCCTTCCGATCACTCTGACATGGACCTTCTGCGTCATGTTCCGTCACATCTTCGCCTCATCGCCTGGGGGTGCGCTAAGAAATTGTACTCCAGCCAAAAGTTGCAGTGATGCAGCCGACGGCTACCAGTCCACCAGCGACTGGGCCAAAGTCCGGTAGTCGAGAAGCCTTCCCTGGCCCGTCACCTCATCCCATGCGGCTTTCTGAACCGAACTCCCCTCTAGCCCAACTGCATGTTTCAACTCATCGAACGCAATATGGTAAGTCGCGTCCACCTCACCAGTTCCTCTAGCAATCGATGCCAGCCGGGTTGGAAGAGGTTCAGCAGTGACTGTCACCAGATGGGGCAGCCTTCCACGGCGATGCCGAATCATATTGCCATTCTCGTGCCGAATGTTTTGCACCCGATCAGATCGAATAGTCCACTTACAAGCCAGCGCTGCGTGGAGCCACGGATGCTTGGTCTGAGTGGGAGTTCCTTTAATACCTACCAGAACATCTGGCTTGATCAAGTAGTCCGTGCCGAGCGTGACTCGGAGGTTCGGATTTTTCTCGATTGCTTCGTCGATGCCCGCCAGGTGTTGATACTGGGCATATTCCACGATACTGCGACCCCGCTTCACCTCCCAGTCACGGCGATCGTCGAGCGTGGGCAGCGCGGTCGCCAGGTCGGTGCCCACTTGGACTTCCAGGAGTCCACCCGGGTTGGCCGGCGGCTCCTCGACCGGTTGACCACTCAGATTCGGGTTCGGCTCCCCTAGACGATCGAGCACCAACGCCGCCAGCCTGAGACTGGTCGGGTTGTCAACATCGGCCGAGTTCGGAACCCATTGCCAGCCAAGCGAGTTCTTTTTGCTGCGCTTCCATCCCAACAGTTCTGTTCTGAACGGCGCTCCCACGAAGCGCAATGTACCCTGCCATCGGGGCGTCCCGCCGGTTGATTGCCGCTTCTTGCCCTATGATCGCTCACATGTTCGGATGGCCCATCGAAGGCACCGCCTCCCGCGCCCGCCACGGCTTCGCAACTTCGGCACCCCCATCAGCGGAGGATGCAGCGGCCGACGGCGGTCGGTGCGATGTCCGATACGCAGCTCCGCGCGATGTTCCGCCAGCCGCGGGTCGCGCCGTACCGTTCTCCGCCTACGCTCCGACCACGCAGCGAAGTGCAGCCTCTTCTGCAATTTGCAGCGTTGACACCAGTTTCGGGATTACCCATGCCCTGAACACAGTGAGGTCCATGGACAGGTCTGGGCACGACCGACCACGACGTCGAAAGGTATCGGTGTGACCGAACTCAGTGTGATCGAGATCTGCGCCGGCGCCGGTGGGCAAGCGCTAGGTCTTGAGCTGGCCGGATTCGAGCACGAACTCGCAGTGGAACTCGACCCGACTGCAGCCGCCACAATTGAGCTCAATCGACCTGGCTGGAAAGTGGCGCAGGGCGATGTTGCAAATACCGACATCTTCGATCCAAAGGCGTTTTCCCCAGAATCTCGGCCAGACGGACGCGCGATTGACCTGTTCGCAGGCGGCGTTCCGTGCCCTCCTTTCTCCATTGCTGGAAAACAGCTTGGAGCGAACGATGGGCGGGACCTGTTCGCTTGGGCAGTCGAACAGGTTGATATCTTGCAGCCTCGCGCCCTGCTGCTTGAGAATGTTCGTGGACTTAGCCTCCCACGCTTCGCGGGATACCGCCAACATGTTCTGGACCGGCTACTTCATTTCGGCTATTCGGCCGAATGGCGGCTTGTCAACGCTTCCGACCATGGCGTTCCACAGCTTCGTCCCCGATTTGTACTCATCGCCATGAAGCCGGAAGATTTTAAATATTTCCATTGGCCGAAAAAGTCCAAACAGGCCAAAACTGTTGGCGAGACCCTGCTGCCACTAATGGAGGCACGCCAATGGCCGGGTGCCAAAGAATGGGCGAAGAAGGCGAACGACATCGCTCCAACAATCGTAGGCGGTTCCAAAAAACACGGCGGCGCAGACCTTGGGCCTACACGAGCAAAACGCGCCTGGGCGGAATTGGGGGTCGATGCCTACGGCGTGCACGACACCGCTCCGCCGTATGAAAAGCGTCCCATGACCGAGTTCGGCCCCAAGTTGACCGTGGAGATGGTGGCCAGGCTGCAAGGTTGGCTACTTATCCGGGACAAAGAACATGCTGCGGAGATCGCCTCTACACGACCCGAGGGCCACGAATATGCATGGCGGTTCGAAGGCGGCAAGACAGCGCAATACCGGCAGATCGGCAACGCCTTTCCACCACCCGTTGCAAGAGCGCTCGGGTTGTCGATAGCGCGAGCGCTTCGCCACGAAGGACCACACGTTCAGCGAGATATAGATACCTTTACTGATCCCATCTATCGAGTTTTGCGAGACCAAGATAAATTCCTCACCGCTGAGCAGATTGCCAAAAAAGCCGGACTGGAGCTGGATGATCCGGAGATCGATCGACGGATTAGCTTGCTCAGCAAGGACTTCGAGATCCTGAAAGAGGAGCGCAGCGCGGGGTTGGCATATAGACTTGGCGAGTTCAGAGCCTTCACCGGCCAGAAAGATCACGCGCGCCACGAATTTTTTCGGAATAACCTGTCACGCATCAGTTGAACTAACTGCGGATCCGAGAACGCCGTCTAGACACATCCGCCTAGACGGCGCATTTCAGGCGACGATTGATAAACAAAGCAAGAAGATTATGCACCCGCTGAGTACAGGACAATCCCTATCCGCCGCGCCTGCGTCTGCCAACACGGCAAGATCGATGATTGTCGCAACGCTCGGGCGAGAGCCGCAATTCATGTAGGCGTCAGCAAGGGTATAGCCTCGCCGAGGTGCGGCGGTCATGAACAGTCACCCCTCCGAGCACACCATCGGCGGAGAGCCCGACCACCAACAGCGGGTGACTCGGGGAACGCGGGACATAGCGTCTCAGCCCTGCCCGGCGGAGGTCATGCCGTGGTCGCGGTCCGGCTCGACCGACGTGCGGCTTCCCGACACTGCCCTGAGCAGTGCGTGCTTTGGAGCGAACCTTAGTGCGAAGCCTGATGGGCAATAAGTGCTGGAATTAGCAGATCCATTGGTGTCACCTCATCGGCGGACGCGACACCTTCGATAATCGGGTCGAGGATTGGCGCAGCGTATAGCCGTCCGCAATCTGGACCCCCCACGCCACGCGCGCTGACAATCAACTCGTACAGCACCACGGCGAACAAGCGCACACGATCGGCCTCGGCGAGTCTGCGGCCGGTGGCTGTCCTGGCGGCGTTGCCAAGCGCGGTCAGCACGTCTGTGAGCACGTCGATTTCCGCCTCTGCGGGGACGTCGTAGTTCATACTCCGGACCACCTGTCGTCTGGAGTGAGCGCTTCGGTCGGACGTGGTTCAGCGATCTCGCTGTGGACCTGGGCGCGGTCGTCGACCACGCGAATGCCGGTCCATGGGCACCGACCGCGCGCCGCACCGGCCGTGGCGACATGTGGCGCAATCCGGCCTGCGGCGAGCGGCACAACGACATCAGTGCAGTTCTTCGACGGACAGCGCACCGCGAGAAGTTCACCAGTCACTTGATCGCTCTTCGTCACGCCACAATGCGTCGCGGTGATCCATGGTTCGCATTCCGGGCCGCATCCGTGCGCGTCATCGGACATGGTGCACCAGTCCCCTCCGCTTGCTCGCCTGCGCGACACTCTCCCGAATCGCACTGACAACGGCACGTCCGGACGGCCGAAACGGACCGCTCGGCGGCTGTACCCACGCACGGAACAGACCAGGTCGCTGGCCCGGGCCAGGCAGAGCGATGATTCCTCCGCCACGGATAATGGAGACCTGCAAGCGCGACATCTCCGCGAACAGCCCTATCTCGTCCGGAAGATCCGCACTCACCAGGATTGTCCACCGCTGCGAACGCGGGTGAGTCAGAATCGGGCCGACCTCCGGACCGTGGCACCGCATCCGCGCCTTGACCTCAGAACCAAGAAATGCCGGCATCATCAACCCGCATACGACGCCGGTGCGGATCACGATCCGGCCCGTGTGCGGCGGATCTACCTCAGCGGGTAGGCCACACACATTCCGGTAGAAGTGGCACACCGACAACGGGGTGTCCTTGATGTCCTTCGGCGAACTCATTCGGGTGTCCCTCCGTCTGGTTCAACGTGGCATGCACCCGCCGCCGGGGAGTCGGTGAGGGTCCGATTTCAACCCGGCGGCGGGGCTGCTTCCAGCTTCGCCAGGGCAGGCATGCGATCCCAGCCACAGGACTTGCACAGAAGTAATACGCTTGCGCCAACAGGCTTTTGCAGGGGCAACAGGGGGTGAGCATGATCGTCTGCAAGTGGACAAAGGTGGAGGTCAAAGCGCTTCGCTTGGCGGCCCTCCGGATGACGCAGGAGCAGTTCGCCGAGAAGGTGGGCTTCACGACGGCGACAATTCGGAAGTGGGAGCGCGCAACCCACACAAAGCCGGTGCGGAATGAGTCGGCTGAAGCGTTGGACACCGAGCTTGCTCGTCTCACTGATGAGCAGTGTGCCCGTTTCCGCGCCGAGATCAACTCCGTACACGAGGCCACGGTGCCCCTGGTTCACCAGCGCTTCGTCGGCATAGCGAGCGATAGCCTGGTCAGGGATGGTCGCGATAGCGCGCCGGAAGTCGAGGACATTGTGAAGCGACGTGAATTCGGGATGCTACTAGGTACCGCCTACTTCGCGGCAGGTGGTGATCGAGGTCCAGCTCGAATCGGGATCGCCGACGCGCAAAGGCTCGACGCGCTTGCGGCCGAGTACGGGCGGCGCGAGCAAGTCATTGGTGGTGCGGCCCTTGTGAGCGACGCCGTTCAAGGACTCGAGGCAGCTAAGCGCCTCTTGGATACCTGTGCGTTCTCCGAACAAGCGGGCCGCGCATTCATGAGTGCCGCAGGAGAGCTTGCGACGATTGCGGGTTGGCTGGCCTACGACGCCGAGAGGTATCCGCTCGCCCGCAGCTGCTACGCCGACGCGTTCGCGCTGGCCAGCCAAGCCGGTGACGACCAACTGACCGTGCATGTCTGCCTCAACGCCGCGCAGATGGCGCTGTCGCGGCAGCGCACAGGCGAAGCGAATCCGCACCGTGCCCTGACTCTCGCAGGCCGCGCTCGGGCGCTCACACGCGGTCACGCACCGGGGCGAGTCCATGTCCTGATCGCGACACGCGAAGCGCAAGCGTACGGAGTCCTCGGCGACCGCACCGCGTTCGGAAAGGCCATGGCCATCGCTTGGCGGGAGCTTGATTTCGCGCTAGACCATGAGTCGCGTGAGGACTGCCCACCATGGTTGCGGTTCGTCAATGCCACCGAGATCAGAAGCCATGAAGCCCGCGGCTTCAGCCACTTGGGCGATCACGCGAAATCGGCAGACCTTTGTTCCGGGCTGGTTGTGGACAAGTCCAGTGCGCGTAACTCCGCAAACTATCGAGCAGGTTCCGCGGCGGCGCTGGCTGATCTGGGTGAGATCGGCGCTGCTATCGAAGAGGGCATGTCGGTTCTCGCCGACTTGGAGAACTCTGTGTCCTCCACCCGCACGCTGCGCCTGCTCGAACCAGTGCGGGTCGCGGCTGAAGGCCGGGACGAGGAATTTTCGACACGATTCGACGAGCTGGCGGAAAGGGTGATCACCGTATGACCTCCGAAGATTCCGCATTGTCTGACCTGAACTTTCAGCGCTACACCGCCGCGCAGGCACGCGAACTACGCGACGAGGTCGAAACTATCTTCCGAGACTCCTACGTTGACGCGATCGAGTCTGGCGAGGAGTTCGAATCTCCCGAAGCGTTCATGCACCGTTTCGACGCCTACACCGACCCCGCCCGCGCCGGTGCCTTCGAGCTGGTGATCGCCCGCCTCGACGGCGAACCCTGCGGCCAGGCATGGGGTTGGCCGCTCACTGCCAAGACCGCGTGGTGGGACGGACTGAAACTTGACGAGGGCGACCAAGCGTCCTTCACCGCCGAGAACGGCTCTCGCACATTCGCATTCAGCGAGATCATGGTGCGCAAGCAGTTTACGGGGAAGGGTATTGCGCGTGCCCTGCACGACGAACTACTTGAGGGTCGGCCGGAACGGCGCGCGACGCTGCTTGTCCGACCGGATAACCGCCGGGCGTATGACAACTATCGCCGCTGGGGGTGGCACCGCGTCGGCACACTGCGCCCGGATTGGCCCGATGCGCCACGATTCGATGTTCTGATGCGCGATCTTCGACAGGCTCACGTGGACCAGCAGGGTGCTGCTGCACACTGAGGAAAGAGCTGCGGCTCAGCGCTTCCATGCAGCGATTCCTGTCCGCCATCGACGAAGGTCATGTAGGGCATCCGGCGTTATCCCCTCATCGGCAAGCGCACCGTACGCGGAAGCGGATTCGGATCACATCCGGAATCAGACACCGTCTCGGCGGCTGAGTCACGACGGCAACAGCTTCGCGATGAACTCCGTCAACTGCTTCTGCATAGGAACGATTCCGGGGCCAGCGCGGGAAAAAACATTCTGGCAATTGGCATTTCACGAACCGCGGATCAACCGTGCGCACGCTTGCGCATTGCTAGCATCGGGCGGTTCGGGCAGTGGGGCGTATGAACCGGAGGGGAATGTATGAGCGGCGCATCGGGCTGCGATCAAGGACAGAAGCGGGTCATGGCGTCGCGCCGTGTCTCGTACACATTGCCTGCCCTGGTGGCTACGGCGCTTATGTCGAGTGGGTGTGGGGCTGGTGGCACCGCTGCTCCCCGCCCGATCGTCACCACGGTCTACACCACCTCGAAGACCCCGGCTCGCACGACTCCGCCGACGACCACCACTACCCCGCCACCGACGACAACCATTCCTCGGGTCATCCCGACCACGCCGACCACCGACACCGCGCAGCCGATTCACGTCGGGATCTGTGTCGACCAGGCAACGGACACCCGGGTGATCGATGACCTGTGCGACACCACCGACAGCCGCTACGCCACCTTCTGGTATCGGCACACCGACGACCTGGTGTACCCGGCGGTCGGCGCCGCGGTGGCCTTGGCCGCCGGGAGCTTCCTTCGCCCGAGCGGAACCGTAGTTCACGACCGAGGTGTTCCGACCAGTGGCGGAACGATCCAGCGCGGCGTGCTCGGCCAGGGGCGCCCTGACATCGGCGGCGTCGGCTCGTAGCCCATCTGATAGTCGGTCGCAACTGCGATCTCGGTCAGGCTCGTGACGGCGCGAAGCAGAGTCACGTCCGGTGAGACGTGGCCGAGCGGGGTTCGGTTCACCCTGCCGGGACCGCGGCAATACGCCGGTGGCGCACCCACCCGCGGACACCGATGGCCAGCGGTATCAGGACGGTGAGAAACCCTGACACCGGCTCGAATACGAGGCCGAACGCGGTCAGAACAGCGATTGCGCCGAGGATCGGCGCTGGTACGTAGCCGCGGGTTCGTTCCGTCTCGATCACGGCGACGCCGAAGCCGACGGCGGCGACGCCGAACGCCGTGAACCAGAAGGCGAGTTCGGTCTCCTCGCGACCGGTCGCACAGATGACGCCGCCGAGCGCGGTATGTGCCGATCCGATGAATGTGAGAAGACTGCCCGCGATCGGAAAGGGAGTTTTTGAATCCATATTCCGAAACCTTGCCTTAGGCTGTCCCCCATGGCAAGACCCCGGCGCTTCACCGATGAGCAGATCCTCGACGCCGCACGCGACTTGCTGGCCGATCCGGCGACGACCAGGCCGACCATCGCCGCGATCAGTGCCGCTTCCGGCGTCCACACCGGATCGATCTACGTGCGCTTCGCTTCCCGCGAAGAGTTGCTCGCACGACTGTGGCTGCGCTCGATCCAGCGCTTCCATATCGGATTCGTCGCCGCGCTGTCGGGAGCCGACCCACTGCTCGCCGCCGCGATGCACCTGCCGCGATATTGCCGCGAGCATCCCACCGAAGCTCGTGCGATGAAGATGTTCCGGCGGGAGGAACTGCTCGAAGTGGGCTCTGCCGAGTTGCGTGCGGATATCGCAGGAGTCAACGACCGGATGAACGACGCGCTGCGTGCCGCCGTCGCGGCGGAATGCGGCGAGGCCGACGAGCATCACATGGCGATCGCGGTGGCTGCCGTCAAGGCGATTCCCTACGGGCTCGTCCGCGAATACATCGCGAACGCGGTGGCCATTCCGGACTGGGTCGACGACGTCACCGCTACCGCGACAGCCGCCGTTATCCACAAGCTGCGCCGGACTGGTGTTCAAGTAGGCGGCCGCAGCGCTGGTGGTAGTTGAGCAGGGCTTGGTGTTGTCGGCGGCGCGCCAGCCGACCGAGCCCAGATGTGGTCAGCGGGACGGAGCGGTGGCAGTGCCAGCCAACTGAGCAGGCCAGATAAGACACCGTCGCAGCGGCCGACTCACGCTGGTAACAAACGCGCGATGACCTCGGTCAACTGCTTGACGTTTCGGCACTCGTGCATCGTGACGTTCGCCGCGTACACGTGGGCGGCGGAATCCCCCGTCGACCATGACCGAGACGGCTCGGGATTCAGCCAGTAGGTGTGCTTCGCCCGGTCGGCAATGGTCTGCACCGCAGCGAGATTCGGCTCCGTGCGGTTCGTGCGCCCGTCGCCGAGGATGAGAACCGACGTACGCGGCCCGAGGGCGTCGGCGTAGTTGTCGAGGAAGCCTTGGAAGGCCTCGCCGTAGTTCGAACTGCCGAAGCGGGCGACCTTGGTGGAGCGGATGATTCGGGCGGCGGTGCCGGGGGTCGGGGGTTCGCCGGGGGTGAAGAAGTGGGTGATCTCGTCGCAGGTGTCGACGAAGCCGAAGCTGCGGACCTTGCTGAATTGGTCTTGTAGGGCCTGGATCAGGTGGAGGGTGAATTCGGCGAAGCCGGTGACCGAGCCGGAGATGTCGGCGAGGACGACCAGGTCGGGGCGGCCGTGTTTGCGGGCGCGCAGGACCGGGTCGATGGGGACGCCTCCGGTGGCCATGGAGCGGCGCAGGGTGCGGCGTAGGTCGATCTGGCCGCGCACGGCTTTGCGGCGGCGGACGGCGAGGCGGGTGGCGAGTTTGCGGGCCAAAGGGTGGACCAGGCGGCGCATTTCGGCGAGGTCCTGTTCGCGTGCGCCGAGGAAATCGATCTGGTCGGTGCTGGATTCGACGCCGCGGCGGGCGATGTATTCGGTGCCGCGCAGCTGTGCCGAGCGCAGGCGGGCCTCGGTTTGGACGGCGGTGCGGAAAGCGGCGAGGCGGCGGTTGGCCTCGATGGTGTGGACGGTGGTGTCGAGCTGGGAGGAGCCGTTCATGCCCGCCACGACGCGATCGATGAGTTCTTCCGGGCGTAGGGCTTTCATGGTCAGGTAAGAGGACCAGCCCGCGCCGGATGCGGTGGTGACCGGCGCAGTGGACTGCCCGGCGCCCGCGCCGCCGTAGCCGCCGAGTTCGGTCAGTGCCTGGCGGGCCAGTTCGGCGACCGATTCCGAATCGTCCTGTGCCAGTGTGGAGACGAGCCGATCTCGCAGCGCTTCGATGGATTCGGGCGTCGACGGATCGACGGACTGTGGCTGTTGGGCGGTAAGGAAATACAGGTCGAAGAGTTGATCGAACACGGCGCGTTGACCATTGCGGCGCAGCAGGCAGGCGGCCATGCCGGAGCGCAAACGATTGCGATCATCGATTCCGAGGGCGATCATCGCCTCAGCCGCGTCGATGGTTTCACTCGGCCCGGCGTTGATGCCGTGATCCCGCAGGAGTCCGACGAACTCGACGAGGCGATCGGTTATCGAGTCGGAGCCTCTGCGGCCCGTCTCGCCGAGGCGGTTTTCAGCGATGCTCATGCTCGACTCCGGCAACCTCGCGCCACAAGCAGCGCAATGATCCGCCCGGACGGTAAGTCCGGTTCGAGGGAGCAGACGCGCCGAGCCTCGGGGCGGGTTGGGTTGCGAACGGCAGGAGTGGCGCGAGCCCGAGGGGGCACTTCATCTCACCGTCCTCCTTGCTCGGCATCCAGATCGAGTCCGAGCCGCTCGATCGCCACGCGGTGGTCGGATTGATATTTCAACAGCACACCGAGCGTCGAGCGGACGACGCCGCCGGATAGATTGCGCGCACCCAGAGCGACCAGTGTCTTCGCCCAATCGACGGTCTCCGCGATCGACGGCGCTTTGCGCAACGAGAGCTGGCGCAACGCACCGACCACGCGGACCACCGGCTCTCCCAGCGCCTCGTCCAGCTCCGGAACCTTCATCCGCACGATCGCCCGCTCCAATTCCGCCGTCGGGTAATCGATGTGCAGATACAGGCACCGCCGCTTGAGCGCTTCGGACAGCTCGCGGTTGGCATTGGAGGTCACGATCACGAACGGCTTGCGCACCGCGGTGACGGTGCCGAGCTCCGGGATGCTCACCTGGTAGTCGCCGAGCACCTCGAGCAACAGGCCTTCCAACTCCACATCGGCCTTGTCGAGTTCATCGATGAGCAGCACCGTGGAGCGCGGGTTACGGATGGCGGCCAGTAGCGGGCGCGCGAGGAGGAACTCTTCGGTGAAGACATGGTCGCGGGTGCTGTCCCAGCCTTCGTCGTCCGAGGCGGTGATGCGCAGCAGCTGCTTGGCGTGGTTCCACTCGTAGAGCGCGCGGGCCTCGTCGATACCCTCGTAACACTGCAACCGCACCAGGTCGGACGTGGTCGCCGCGGCGACGGCCTTGGCCAGCTCGGTCTTGCCGACGCCCGCCGGGCCTTCGATCAGCAGGGGCTTGCCGAGGTGGCCCGCGAGGAACACGGCGGTGGCGATATCGAGGGACGGGAGGTACCCGGCCTCGGTGAGACGCCCGGTCACCTCGTCCACCGACGCGAAGAACTTACTCATCGGTAACTAGTCTAGACCGGGCGCTCGGGCCTCAGCTCGGCGCAGGTATGCGGAAATGGCTCGGCTCGGCGTCCGACGGCACGGCGCTCGCCACGGTGAACGGCTCGACCAGCGAGCGCAGTTCGATGAGGTGCCGGGCGTGCGCGTCCAGCGCGCGATCCTCCTCGGAGACCGGCTCCCACTGCGGCACCGGCCGTGCTTTGCCGTCGGCGTCCAGCGCGACGACCACGGCGAGACCGTGCGCGGCGAGCGCGGGCTCGTCGGAGTGGGCGTCGGTGGAGGTCACGTGCACGCTGACGTGCATGCTGCGCGGGCCGGTGTGGATCAGCCGCGCGGTGACCTCGACGACATGGCCGATGACGATCGGCCGGTAGAAGCGGATGCCGCCGAGGTACGAAGTGATGACCCGCTGCCCCGCCCAGTCCGCACCGCAGACGTAGGCCGCCTCGTCGATCCACCGCATCGTGCGGCCGCCGTGCACCTTGCCGCCCCAGTTGATGTCCGACGGCGCGGCCAGGAACCGCAGTGTGGCGCTCGGCGCGGTGCCCGCCGACGTGTACCGCTGCGCGGCCATCGCCTCCTCGATCAGCTTGCGCACCGAGACCCGGGCTCGCGCCTGGCGGTGCCGCTGCAATTCCAGCAGCGTGGCGGGATTCCATTGCGGCACTTCCACGGTGCGCCGGTCGTCGTCCACGGCGACGAAGATCGTCAGGCATTGCGCCGACTGCACCGGCTGCACACGGGTGGGGTCGGTCGAATAGACGGTGACCAGGATGTGCATGCTGGTGCGCCCGGTGTGGACCAGATTCGCGTGTAATTCGACCAGCTCGCCGACCGCGATCGGCCGGTCGAGATGGATATTGCCGACGTAGGCGGTGACGCAGTAGCGGCCGCTCCACTGGGCCGCCGCCGCGTAGGCGACCTTGTCGATCCATTCCAGGAGTTTGCCGCCGTCGACCGATCCGACGATGCCCGCGTCGTCGGGCTTCACGAGAAATCGGTGGATCGCCTCGGGTCGGCGGCCGGCCGAGGTCGGGATGGTCACGGTGCGGTCGAGTTTTATCGAGTGGGCCACGGTGCGGAATCCGTTCGGACAGGGAATCTCCGGATGTACATTTCTCCGACCTCGTTGTCCGGGAGAACCCTAGGCCCCAGCCGCCGTACGAGCGAGTAACCAGACGGTCGCTACACCGCGCGGCGGCGGGAGAGCGATCCGGACGGCGCGAAACGGACCCGGGCGACGACCCGGCCCGCCTCAGACCGGGCTCAGACGAACGATCACATACCCGTTCGCCATGGCTCGCCGCAGATCGTCGCGATCGACCGTCCCGTCCGGCTCCAGTTCGATGCCCGCGTAGCGCCCGTGGATCGGATTCGCCGACACCACCACCGGAGCGAGCGCGGCGAGCCGGGCCTCGTCGGCGATCACTTCGGCTCTGGCACGAATCTCGCTGCCGCGCAGCCGAACACGCACGGCTTCACCGTCGCGGAGATTGCGCCGCCATCCGGCCGTCGTGCCGACGAGCAGCGCTCCGTCATGGTCGGCATATCCGACCGGATTGGTGTACTCGCGCCCCGATTTCCTCCCGAGCACCGTGACCAGCAGCAACCTGCCGCTGAGCACCCGATGCAGCGGAGACCGGAGCAACGACCTGACGACCGCGTCCCCGGTGCGCTGAATACGCGATGGGGACGGTCGCACCGAAGCCTGAGTGGACATATCGGTCACCTCCGAGATATTTACTGAGTATCTACTCAGAAAATACGACCGCGTCGGGCATACTGCAAGGGGTGACGAACGAAAGATCGGAGGATTCGTGACGGCATCCCGCCGGGTCGAAGGCCGCCGCCGGGGGCGTCCCTCGACGGGCGTCCGCGACGCGGTGATCGCCGCCGCGGAGCGAATCCTCGCCGAGGAGGGTGTGGCGCGGCTGTCCACGAAAGGGGTCGCCGACCGCGCCGGTGTCGCCGAGTCGAGCATCTTCTATCACTTCCGCGACCGGACCGGGCTGTTGCAGGCGGTGGTCCAACGGCATCTGCGACCGGTCAAGGACGTCCTCGGCGACGTCGACGCGCACCGAGACCTGCGGGCCGATCTCGTCGCCCTGATGGAGGCGCTGGAAGATTTCTTCGTCGCCACGATCCCCGTCGCCGCCGCGATCCAATCCGACGCCGAACTACGCGCGCGCTACCTCGACCGCGCCCAGGAGACGGACATCGGTCCGCACCGCGCGGTGGACGCGATGCAGGCGCGGCTCGCGGCCGCGCAGCCCTCCGCCTCGAGCGCCGTAAATCTGCGCGCGGCAGCGCTGCTGCTGGTGGGCGCGGCGCATCAGCGCGCGCTGCAACGCCACCTGAGCCCAGCGAGCGCGTTCACGTCACTGCCGTCGCCTGCGGACATAGTGGACACGGTGCTGCCGCTCTTCGGTTGATCGCAGGGTGCGGCGATAGGGGAACTCCCTAATACCTCGGTTCGATTTGCCCCGCAGGGGAGAGAACACCCGTGACCTTCGGCGGCGAGTGCGCAAGAGTGTAGCTATGCAGTCGCTGTGCCGTCGGTAAGCGCGACCGCGAAGCAGTGACCGTAGATCCAAGCTCTGTCTGCGGGGGTGGGCCGTGGGCGGACCCCCCAACGGGGGGATGGCGGGCGGAGACGCTCGCCGCAGACCGAAAGGATTTACGTTGTTCTCGTCAATCAGCGCACGCCGTATCTTTCGCGTGGCCGTCGCCGGTGCGATCGCCGCGATTCCGTTGACCGCGCTGGCGATGCCCGCCTCCGCCACCCCGAGCACACCCGGTGTCACTCCGGCTTACAACCAGTGCGCCTTCGGCCCGTTCCAGGACTGGAGTTGCCACAACAACGTCTTGGTCGACAAACCGCACTACGGCGCACCACCTTATGGCCGCGGTCCTGGCTGGGGCCAGGGTGGTGGCTGGGGCGGCGGAGGCTGGAACCAAGGCTGGGGCGACGGAGGCTGGAACCAAGGCTGGGGCGGAGGCTGGAATCAGGGCTGGGGCCAGGGCGGAGGCTGGGGCCAGGGCTTCCCGGGCACAGGCTCGTTCGGCAGCAGTTAGAAACTCCGCGAAAGACGCCGGTGGCCCGCTCCGGAACTCCGGAGCGGGCCACCGCGCGAATCGGCCTGGGTATCAGGCGGTCTCGGTGATCGGGCGATCGACCCAGCTCATCAGGCCGCGCAGCTTGGCGCCGGTGACCTCGATCGGGTGCTCGGCGTTCTTCTTGCGCAGCGCCTCGAGCTCCTTGTTGCCGCCCTCGACGTTGGCGACCAGACGCTTGACGAAGCTGCCGTCCTGGATGTCCTTGAGGATGTCCTGCATGCGCTTCTTGGTGTCGGCGTCGATGACCCGCGGGCCCGACAGGTAGCCACCGAACTCGGCGGTGTCGGAAACCGAGTAGTTCATCCGCGCGATGCCGCCCTCGTACATCAGGTCGACGATCAGCTTCAGCTCGTGCAGCACCTCGAAGTAGGCCATCTCCGGCGCGTAACCGGCCTCGACCATGACCTCGAAACCGGTCTTCACCAGTTCCTCGGTGCCGCCGCACAGCACGGCCTGCTCACCGAACAGGTCGGTCTCGGTCTCTTCCTTGAAGGTGGTCTTGATGACGCCCGCGCGGGTGCCGCCGATGCCCTTGGCGTAGGACAGCGCCAGCGCCTGGCCCTCGCCCTTCGGGTCCTGGTCGATCGCGATCAGCGCCGGAACGCCCTTGCCGTCGACGAACTGACGACGCACCAGGTGGCCCGGGCCCTTCGGGGCGACCATGCCGATGGTGACGTTCGCCGGCGGCTTGATCAGGCCGAAGTGGATGTTGAGGCCGTGGCCGAAGAACAGCGCGTCGCCGTCCTTCAGGTTCGGCTCGATGTCATTGGTGAAGATCGACGCCTGCGCGGTGTCGGGCGCGAGCACCATGATGACGTCCGCCCACTCCGAGACCTCGGCGGGCGTGCCGACGGTCAGGCCCGCCTCCTCGGCCTTCGGACGCGACTTCGAACCCTCGGCCAGACCGACGCGGACCTCGACGCCCGAGTCGCGCAGGCTCAGCGAGTGCGCGTGACCCTGGCTGCCGTAGCCGATGACAGCGACCTTGCGGCCCTGGATGATCGACAGGTCGGCATCGTCGTCGTAGAACATCTCGACTGCCACTGTGGTTCCTTCCGGGATCATCCCCGCGCGAGGCGGGGCACACCGGCTTGCGCCGGTGCGGATTTACGTTGTTCTGGATCGGATCACCCCCGCAGCCGCGGGAGGGGATCATTCCCGCGTGAGCGGGGAGGCGGCACGCCAACCGTCGATCGCAGAAAGACTAGCGTGTGGCCGCCGCTGTGCGGTCGGCCCCATCGGTATGCCTCTCGTCAGCTCATCGGGTGGCGGTGATGGACTTCGGTCCACGCCCCACCGCGACGACACCGGACTGCACGATCTCCCGGATGCCGTACGGTTCGAGCATCCGCAGCAGCGCGTCGAGCTTGGACCGGGTTCCGGTCGCCTCGACGGTGAGCGCGTCCGGCGACACGTCGATGACCTTCGCGCGGAACAGCCCCACGGCCTCGATCACCTGGGTCCGCACGCTGGCGTCGGCGCGCACCTTCACCAGGATCAGTTCGCGGGCCACCGAGCTGTCGGAATCCTGCTCCACGATCTTGATGACGTTCACCAGCTTGTTGAGCTGCTTGGTGACCTGCTCGAGCGGCAGGTCTTCGACGGTGACGACGATGGTCATGCGCGAGATCTCGGGGAGCTCGGTGCCACCGACCGCCAGCGACTCGATGTTGAAGCCGCGGCGGGAGAACAGCGCCGCGACCCGTGCCAGCACGCCCGGTTTGTCCTCGACGAGAACGCTGAGGGTATGCGTGGTACTCATCCGTTGTTCACCTTGTTCTGTTCGTGCGACATCGCCGTGTGGATGACCGCGGGCTCGGAGGCCTGCTCGTCGTCGTCGAACAGCGGGCGGATGCCGCGAGCGGCCATGATCTCGTCGTTGCTGGTGCCCGCGGCGACCATCGGCCACACCTGGGCGTCCTTGCCGACGATGAAGTCGATCACCACGGGACGGTCGTTGATGGACTGCGCCTCGCGGATCGCGGCCTCCACGTCCTCCTCGCGCTCCACCCGGATGCCGTGGCAGCCGAGGGCTTCGGCGAGCTTCACGAAGTCGGGGATGCGCAGGGTGTGCGTGCCCAGGTCGGTGTTGGAGTAGCGCTCCTGGTAGAACAGCGTCTGCCACTGGCGCACCATGCCGAGGTTGCCGTTGTTGATCAGCGCGACCTTGATCGGGACGCCCTCGACGGCGCAGGTGGCCAGCTCCTGGTTGGTCATCTGGAAGCAGCCGTCACCGTCGACCGCCCACACCTCTTTGTCCGGCGCGCCCATCTTGGCGCCCATGGCCGCCGGGACGGCGTAGCCCATGGTGCCCAGGCCACCGGAGTTCAGCCAGGTGCGCGGCTTCTCGTACTTGATGAACTGGGCGGCCCACATCTGGTGCTGGCCGACGCCCGCGCAGTAGATGGCGTCGGGTCCGGCCAGGCGGCCGAGCGCCTCGATGACGAACTCCGGCGACAGCGAACCGTCCGCGGGCGGGGTCCAGCCCAGCGGGTAGGCGTCGCGCACGCCGTCGAGGTAGGTCCACCAGTCGGTCAGGTGCAGCGGCAGCGCGTCGCCCGCCGAAGGGTCGGCCTTCAGTGTCTCGATGAGCTCGACGATCACCTCGCGGCAGTCGCCCACGATCGGGACGTCGGCGTGGCGGTTCTTGCCGATCTCGGCCGGGTCGATGTCGGCGTGGATGACCTTGGCGCCGGGCGCGAAGGAGTCCAGCTGACCGGTGACGCGGTCGTCGAACCGCGCGCCCAGGGTGATCAGCAGATCCGACCGCTGCAACGCGGCGACCGCGCCCACGGTGCCGTGCATGCCGGGCATGCCCATGTTCAGGCGGTGGCTGTCGGGAAACGCGCCGCGCGCCATCAGCGTGGTGACCACGGGGATGCCGGTGAGCTCGGCCAGTTGCAGCAGCTCGGCAGAGGCATCGGCCTTGATCACGCCGCCGCCGACGTAGAGCACGGGAGCCTTGGCTTCCATGATCATCCGCGCGGCCTCGCGCACCTGCTTGCCGTGCGGCTTGGTGACCGGACGGTAGCCGGGCAGCCGCATCTCCGGCGGCCAGGTGAAGGTGGTCTGCGCCTGCAGCACGTCCTTCGGGATGTCGACCAGCACGGCGCCGGGACGGCCCGAGGCGGCGAGGTAGAACGCTTCCGCGATGATGCGCGGGATGTCGATGCCCTCGGTGATCAGGAAGTTGTGCTTGGTGATCGGCATGGTGATGCCGGAGATATCGGCTTCCTGGAACGCGTCGGTGCCGATCAGGCCGCGGCCGACCTGGCCGGTGATGGCGACGATCGGGACGGAGTCCATCTGCGCGTCGGCGATCGGGGTGACCAGGTTGGTCGCGCCGGGGCCGGATGTGGCCATACACACACCGACCTTGCCGGTCGCCTGGGCGTAACCGGTGGCGGCGTGGCCCGCGCCCTGCTCGTGGCGGACGAGCACATGGCGCACCTTGGTGGAATCGAAAAGCGGGTCGTAGACGGGAAGGATCGCGCCGCCCGGAATGCCGAATACGGTGTCGACGCCGAGCTCCTCGAGCGACCGGATGACCGACTGCGCGCCGGTGACCCGCTCGGGCGGGAGCTGGCGGCGGTTGGCCGCGGACGTCGCGTTGGCAGCGGGCGTGGCCTGCTGATTCGCCGAAGGCGCTGGCCTACGGGCCGAAGGCCCGGGCCGTGCGGTAGGTGCGCTCACCGTCTTCGTTCCTTACTGGTTGTGGTTCCGACCCCGGATGTTGTGTCAGCGGTGTCTTGCGCTTCGCCATGCCGGACATTAGTCCGAACATAAAAAAGCCCCCGACAGCGCAAGGCTGATCGAGGGTGGCGCGTCGCAACGCGAGCTGACGTATTCGACTCAGTGTGTCAGGCTCAACGCTGGACGCGCCGGCCGATTACGAGCAACTCGTTTCGATTCACGCGCACGACGTTAAGCGGGTGTGAACCGAAGAGTCAAACAGATGACCCCGTGTGTCCCATTATGTGGGAGAGTGCGGTTGCTTGTGTCCGTTCATCAGGATGCGAGGATGGTGGTGTGTCATCACCGCATCAGTCCGTGCCACCGTCTGAATCGTCCCACACACCCGCGGGGACGACGGATACGGGTGGCGCCTCGGACGCCCATGTGATCCGCATCCCACGGCTGGCGTTCCTGGGCGTATTCATCCTGCTGATGTGCGTGTTCTTCCCCTTCGTCGGCTGGCCCGCCGGACTGTGGTGGCTGCTGCTGATCCCCGTCGCGGTGCTGGCTTGGGTGCTGCGGACGCAGACCGGCGTCTCGGACGCGGGGCTGGATTTGCGGACGCTGTTCGGCTCCCGCCACCTCGACTGGGCACAGGTGAAGGGTGTGCGAATCCCGAAGCGTGGGTACGTGCGCGCCGACCTGACCGACGGCAGCGAAGTGAAGTTGCCCGCGGTGAGTTATGACCGGCTGCGCGATCTGGCCGCTTTCTCCGGCGGACGGATTCCGGACCCGTTCGCGGAGCCGAGGGAACCCGCGACGGGAGAGTCCCCCGCCGAACCCTCGGACGCGAGTAGCGGGACCTCGAATACCGAGGGCGATCCGGCGACCAATGGCTTGGCGAAGTCCGGCGAGAACGCCGAAGAAGGCACGCGACGCGACAGCGCGACGTAGCGAGTTCGGTCGCCCCGACCGACGCTCCAGTTGCCCGGCTCGAGCCCAATCGCGCCGATGCGGAACATTCGCCGCCGTTGGGAGGTTGCGGTCGAGTGATGGGATGATTTCCCCGGAGCACTGATCCTCCTCGTCCCCAACCCCGACGTTCCGGTACCTCCGGCGTCACCGTCGTCGCCCGCGACACCACGCACCGGCGACACACCCGACCCGGCCGACCGCGATGAGACGCCACACCACCCAGCAGGTGGGCACGCCCACCGGGAGTAACGTGGTGCTCCGCCGAGCACGCTCTGCGCCGTCGCACGTCAGCCCCCGCGACCCGAGGACCATCGAAATGCCACCGCTTCGTTCACGAACCACGACCATCGGCCGCAATGCCGCAGGCGCACGCGCTCTCTGGCGCGCCACCGGCATGACCGACACCGACTTCGGCAAGCCGATCGTCGCCATCGCGAACTCCTACACCCAGTTCGTCCCCGGCCATGTGCATCTGAAGAATGTCGGCGAGATCGTGGCCGACGCGGTGCGCGCCGCCGGTGGCGTGCCGCGCGAATTCCACACCATCGCCGTCGACGACGGCATCGCCATGGGTCACGGCGGCATGCTCTACTCGCTGCCCTCGCGCGAGATCATCGCCGACTCAGTCGAGTACATGGTGAACGCGCACACCGCCGACGCGCTGGTCTGCATCTCCAACTGCGACAAGATCACCCCGGGCATGCTCAATGCGGCCATGCGGCTGAACATTCCGGCGGTGTTCGTCTCCGGCGGGCCGATGGAAGCGGGCAAGGCCGTCGTCGTCGGCGGGGTCGCGCAGGCGCCGACCGACCTGATCACCGCGATCTCCGCGAGCGCGAATCAGGCGGTGTCGGAGGAGGGTCTGTCCGAGGTCGAACGCTCCGCGTGCCCGACCTGTGGTTCCTGCTCCGGCATGTTCACCGCGAACTCGATGAACTGCCTCACCGAGGCACTGGGTCTGGCGCTGCCCGGCAACGGCTCCACCCTCGCGACGCACGCCGCGCGCCGGGCGCTGTTCGAGCGGGCGGGCACCGTGGTGGTGGACATCGCCAACCGCTGGTACCGCGAGGACGACGCGTCCGTGCTGCCGCGCAACGTCGCCGACGCCAAGGCGTTCCGCAACGCGATGGCGCTGGACGTGGCGATGGGCGGTTCGACCAACACCGTGCTGCACACGCTCGCCGCCGCGCAGGAAGGCGAGGTCGACTTCGATCTGCACACCATCGAGGAGATCAGCCGCCGGGTGCCCACGCTGTCGAAGGTGTCGCCCAACTCCGACTACCACATGGAGGACGTGCACCGCGCAGGCGGCATCCCCGCGATTCTCGGCGAGCTGCGCCGGGCGGGCCTGCTGGAGACCGACGTCACCACGGTGCACACCGCGAGCCTCGACGAATGGCTCGACACCTGGGACATCCGCTCGGGCAAGGCCTCTCAGGAAGCCATCGAACTCTTCCACGCCGCCCCGGGCGGGGTGCGCACCACCGAGCCGTTCTCCACCGACAACCGCTGGTCGTCGCTGGACACCGACGCCGAGGGCGGCTGCATCCGCGACCTCGAGCACGCCTACACCAAGGAAGGCGGCCTGGTCGTGCTGCGCGGCAACATCGCGCCCGACGGCGCGGTGCTCAAGACCGCGGGCATCGACGAGGAGTTGTTCTCCTTCCAGGGCCCCGCGGTGGTGGTGGACTCGCAGGAGGAGGCCGTGTCGGTCATCCTCGGCAAGAAGATCAAGCCGGGCGACGTGATCGTGGTCCGCTACGAAGGGCCCGCGGGCGGCCCCGGCATGCAGGAGATGCTGCACCCGACCGCCTTCCTGAAAGGCTCCGGCCTCGGCAAGGAGTGCGCGCTGATCACCGACGGCCGCTTCTCCGGCGGCACTTCGGGCCTGTCGATCGGGCACATCTCCCCCGAGGCGGCCAGCGGCGGTGTCATCGGCCTGATCGAGAACGGCGACCAGATCCGCATCGACGTGACCACCCGCACGCTCGAGGTCCTCGTCGACGATGCGGCGCTCGCCGAGCGCCGCGCGAAGATGGAAGCCTCCGAACGGCCCTGGCAACCGGTCAACCGCGATCGTCCGGTGACGACCGCGCTGCGGGCGTACGCCGCGATGGCGACCTCAGCCGACAAGGGCGCTGTCCGCCACGTGCCTTAGGCTCCCCCGCCTCTCGGGGGTCTCGAGGCCGTACGAGTTCGGTGCGACAGGACCTGGTCGCAGGTCCTGCGTCAGGTGGGTCACGGTTTCTGGGCGTACCCGGCGAGTTACCCATGTCCATGCGAAATCAGTTGTCACGGGCAGCCTCAGGTGTCGAACGACGGAGGCCCTTCTTCCCGTTACGGGATGAAGGGCCTCTTGTTCGTCCTGATCAGTCGAAGGGGCCGATGCCCGTCAGTGGGTTGCCGCCGTGCAGGTACCAGTACGCGCCGACCGCGGCCGCCACAGCGAGAAGCAGGATGACGAAGGAGCCGGAGGCGGGGCGGATTGCCCAGCCACGGTTGCGGTCGAAGGACAGGCGACCGGGGCCGGTCAGGATGATGACGGCCGAGACGCCCGCGAGGACGCTCTCGTATTCCACCGCTCCCGGACCGGCTTTGTACTGGAACCCGGGGGCCATGCCCTGCTTCCAGGCCCAGGCGTCCAGGATGACCGCGAGCACCGCACCGGCCGCCAGCGGAGTCAGCAGGCCGAGGATCAGCAGCGCACCGCCGCCGACCTCGCCCGCTGTCACCAGGAGGGCGGACACGCTCGGGTGGTCCCAGCCGCCGCGCTCCATCATGTCGCGGGTGCCGTCCAGGCCGGGGCCGTGGAACCAGCCGGTCAGCTTCTGCAGGCCGTGGTAGAGGAAAGTGGCGCCGACGACCAAGCGGAGCAGCAACAATCCGAGATCGAGCGTGCCGCGGCGGACCTCGCCGTTGCGGCGACGTAGACGCGCGGTGTCGCTCGGCGGGGCCGGGGCGGGTGGGATGCTGGCGTAGTCGTAGGTGGGCGCCGCTGTCGCGCCCGCAGCGGTTCTGTTCGCGCCGGTGGTGGGGACCTCGGGCTCGAGCCCGAGTTCTTCCTCGGTGCGCGGGACGTCCTTGGACAGCTGCGGCCGCTGGGCCGGATCCACCCGCTCGAACTGCTCGGTCGGCGAATCGTACGGGCTGGTCACTCCCCGACCGGTGGACGACACCGCCGCCTGCTCGGCCGTGGAAGGAGCGGCGTTCCCGGCCTCGGATTCGGGCGTGTCTTTCGGCTTGTCGGTCACGGCCAATACCCTATGCCGCACCGCACCGGGGCGGGCAAGTACAGCGCGGCGTGTCAGTGCGCGCGCGACACCCCCACCCGGAAGGGCGCGGGCGACGGAATTTCCGTAACGTCTGGGCTATGAGTTTGGTTGTCGTGGGCCGCGTCGCGGCGAGCTTGGCGCTCGGCTCCGTCCTGCTGGTCGGATGCGCCCGGTTCGACGATTCGGCGTCCAGTCCGTTCACCCCGGAACCGACCCTGCACGGAGCCAACATCGACCCGAAGAAACCGAGCCAGCCGCCCACCTCGACCACCCGGCCGAGCGGCCCGTGCATCGATCCCGACCCCGCGGTGGTGGCCACCTGCCTGGACACCACCGGCGGCTTGGTCGCGCTTCCCGACGGCGCGCTGGTCGCCGAGCGCAGGACCGGGCGGATCCTGAAGGTGGTGCCCGACCAGCCGCCGGTCGAGATCGCCCGGCTGGACGTGGACGGCTCCGGCGACGGCGGCCTCAGCGACATCGCGCTGTCCCCGACCTACAACGAAGACGGCCTGATGTACGCGTACATCACCACGGGCAGTGACAACCGCGTGGTCCGCATCGCCGAAGGCGGCTCACCGAAGGACGTGCTCACCGGAATCCCCAAGGGCTCCAGCGGAAATCACGGCGCGATCGAATTCGCCTCCTCCGACCAGATGCTCGTGCTGACCGGCGACGCGGGCAATCCCGGCGCGGCCGCCTCGGCCGGCTCCCTCGCGGGCAAGCTGCTGCGCGTGAACTCCCCGGTGCCCGGCCGCACACTCACGCCGGAAGTCGCCGTCTCGGGCATCGGGACCGCCGGGGACGTGTGCCGGGACAGCAAGGACAGCATCTGGATCACCGACCGCACCGCGGCCGAGGACCGGCTGCAGCGACTCGGCGGCGACGGCGTGGTCACCACCATGTGGACCTGGCCGGATCGGCCCGGCGTCGCCGGGTGCGCCGCCGCCTCGGACGGTGTCGCGATCTCGATGACCCGCGCGAAGGCCCTCGCCATCGCCGCCGCCGACCCGACCACCCACGCGGTCACCGCGACGCCGACGCTGACCGCGCAGGACAAGTACGGGCAACTCGGCGGCGCGGCGGTCGGCGCCGACGGAACCATCTGGGTGACCACGGTGAACAAGACCGACGGCCAGCCGGGACCGTTCGACGACCGCGTCGTCCGCATCCCGCCCCCGCAGGCCGGAGGCGGCGGACCGGACTGAGTTGTTGGCCGCGCGGGCGCGGCGTGTGCTGTGTTGATTTTTCCAGCGCCTGCGGCGCTGGGTGTTCGCGGCCCTCTTATGGCTCGCGTCCGAGCGACCGCCGCTGGCGACTTCGTCGCGGACGCGGCGGCCACTCGGACGCGAGCCGGGCCGCGAACGGCGCATGCTCGGTCTCGCTTCGCTCGAAACCCGTGGTCGAGGTGCGCTGGGCGCGGGCGGCAGTAACCGCGTGGCCTCAGGCTCCGCCTTGGCAAGATGTGCTGGGTCCGCGCTGCGGTAACCGTGCGATCTGAGGCTTTGCCTCGGCAAGGTGGGCGGTGGCTGCCGCTCACTCCTTCCGCACGAACGAACAGCCGCCCCCAACTGAGCCGAGCGCGCAACGGCATGCGCGCCGATCTCGCTGTCCCGTGCCGACCGCCCTCGGAAGCGACGGACGGACCCAGGTTTCGCTCGTGCCACTCGACACCGACACATCCGGCAGAGTCCGATCAGGTCACGGGGGCGAAGAAGGTCAGGATGTCACTCCACAGCATCTCCCGGTGCGGCGCTCGGGCCGAAACGAGGCGTGATTCTTCACGAGTCGTCCGAGGCCTGCGCGGTGATGCCGAGCACGGTGAGGAACGCGGTGGCCGCCGGTGTGCGGCTGCGGCTCCAGATGACGTATTCGACTCGGGCGGGGGCGTCGGTGACCTCGATGGTGGTCACGCCCTCTAGTTGGGGCACGTAAGTGGACGGGAGCATGGCGATGGCGAGGCCGGGGCGGACGAGTCGGGCGATGTAGTCCGCGCTGGTCACTTCGAAAGCGACGTCGCGGTCCAGACCGGCGGCTGTGAAGGCTTGGTCGGACTGGAGACGTCCGGCGGTCCCGGCCGGGAGATCCACGAAGACCTCGGCGGACAGCGTGCGCAGATCGATCGATCGCTCTCCGGCGAGCGGATGGTCCAGCGCGACGACGGCTACGTGCCGATCGCGGGCGAGTTCGTGCGCGACCACGCCTCGGGGTCGTGCCGTCGTCGGCAATCCGAGGAATGCGACGTCGATGGCTCCTTGCTCGACCTTCTCCACCAGCTCCTCGCTCGCACCCACACGCAGGCTGATGCGCACGTGCGGGTGACGGCGGCGGAAATCGCGCAACGCCTCCGGGATGTCCACCGCGGCGACGGTGGGGATCAGCCCGACGGCGAGCCGCCCGCGCACCTCGCCGACCGCCGCGGCCACCTCGGCGGCGGCGCGCTCGGCGGCGTCGAGGCACTGGCGGGCGGCGGGGAGGAACGCCGCACCGGCCGGTGTGAGGCGCACCCGGCGGCTGGTGCGCTCGAAGAGTCGCGCGCCCAATTCCCGTTCCAGACGCGCGATCTGATGGCTGAGGGCGGACTGCACGACGAGGCATCGTTCGGCGGCCCGGGTGAAGCTGTTCGTCTCGGCCACGGCGATGACGTAGCGCATCTGCTGGAGCTCCATGGATTGATCTTTGAACACGATTGATGAATTGACAAACATGTGTTGGACTCATTGATCAGTTCCGCGCGAGACTGCGAAGGTGAAAAGTCCAGCAACACAGGCGGTTTTCGGCGGAACCGCGCCACTGGGAACCCTGCCGCGCACCGTCCTGACGGCGCTCGCTCCCGCGTCATGGGGCACCACCTATGTCGTCACCACCGAGTTGCTCCCACCGGGACACCCGCTGTTCGCCGGTCTCCTGCGGGCCTTGCCTGCGGGTCTGATCGCGCTGGCGATCACGCGGACGCTGCCGCGCGGAGCCTGGTGGGGCAAAGCCGCGGTACTGGGTGTGCTCAACATCGGGCTGCTGTTCCCGATGCTGTTCCTCGCCGCCGAACGCTTACCGGGCGGCGTGGCCGCGACCTTGGCGGCGGCCCAGCCGCTCGTCGTGGCCGTCTTGGCCGTGGTGATCTTGGGCGAAAGCCCCTCCGCTCGGCGCCTCGCCTGGGGAGCGACAGGCCTTGTCGGCGTCGGCTTGGTGGTGATCGGGCCGGACGCGGCCTTCGACCTCACCGGGGTTGTCGCCGGCCTTGCCGCCGCGGCTTCCATGGCGCTCGGCCTGACCTTCACGAAGAAGTGGGGGCGGCCTCCCGAGGCCGGCCCCACGGCGTTCGCGGGCTGGCAACTCACTGCCGGTGGGCTGTTCCTGCTGCCTCTCACGTTCTTCGTCGAAGGGCCGCCTCCCGCGATCGACCCGCCCGCCGTTCTCGGATACCTATGGCTGGGGCTGGTCGGGGGTCTGCTCGCGTATGTCCTGTGGTTCCGCGGCATCGGCTCCTTGCCCGTCACCTCCGTCGCGGTTCTGGTTCTGCTCTCGCCGCTGGTCGCGGCGGTTCTCGGCGCCGTTCTGCTCGGCCAGACACTCGGCCCGGTCCAACTCGCGGGGTTCGGGCTCGCGCTCGCCGCGATCGTCGCGGGACAGCTTCCCGCGCCCACCCGCTCCTCCGCTCCTGTCGCAGCACCCGAAGGGATATCGAAATGAAGATCGCCGTTGTCGGAGCCGCAGGCATGGTCGGTTCGTGCGTCGTCGACGAGGCCGCCGGCCGCGGCCACGAGATCGTCGCCGTCTTCCGGACAGGGCCGCGGATCGCCCTGCCGCCCATGGTGACCGTTGTCGAGGGCGATGCGAACGACAGGGTCCGGATGAGCGAATTGTTCGACGGCGCCGACGCTATCGTGGCCGCGACCCGTGCGGCCGCTGGGCAGGAACACACCGTCACGACGACTACAACAGCCCTGCTCGACGCGGCCGCGGCCACCGGGACGCGCATCCTCGTCGTCGGCGGCGCCGCGCCGCTACGGGTTCCGGGACACCCCGAGCAGCTGGTACTCGACAGTCCGGAATACGTACCGGCGTCGATCCGCACCATCGCCGCCGCGAGCGTCGCGCAATGGGAGACCTGCCGGGCGCATCCGGCCGACTCGGTCTATCTCAGCCCACCCGCCCTCCTCGAACCCGGACAACGCACCGGGAAGTACCGGCGGGGCACCACGACGCTCATCACCAGCGCTGACGGCACGTCCCGGATCTCGGCGGAAGACCTTGCCGTAGCCGTCCTGGACGAGCTCGAAAATCCCTGCGGGAATGGTCATTTCACGGTCGGTTACGGAGACGTCGAAACGCTCGGCACAGCCTGAACGTCTCGGCCCGATGCCGCAGGCCCCGCGACCACCGAAACAGAGGAGCAATGAGATGAAGCGAGTCCTGGCGATCTCGGCCGCGCTCGGCTGTCTCGGCGTCGCGGCGTCGGCGCCCGGGGACCGGACGGCGGCATACCCTCCGGTCCTCGCCGCCGGGATCGACCTGCCCGCCGGGTTCCAGCCGGAAGGCATCGCCATCGGTTCACGGCCGGTGGCCTACTTCGGTTCGCGAGTCGACCCCGACCACGTCTTACAGCGCGGTCGGGGTCGACCGCCGAACCTAGCTGCAGGCGGCCAGGACCAGTTCGCGGACGCGCGCCGCGTCGGCCTGACCGCGGGTCGCCTTCATGACGTCGCCGACGATCTTGCCCGCGGCCTGCACCTTGCCGGAGCGGATCTTGTCGGCGATGTCGGGGTTCGCGGCCAGGGCCTTCTCCACCTCCGACTGCAAGGCGCTGTCGTCGCTGACCATGCCGAGGCCCTTGGCCTCGACGATCTGCGCCGGGTCGCCCTCGCCTGCCAGCACGTGGTCGACGACCTGCTTGGCCACCTTGTTGTTGATCGTCTTCGCGTCGACCAGCTTGATCACCTCGGCGACCTGAGCCGGACTGATCGGCAGCTCCTCCAGCGCGACCTCGCGCTCCTTGGCCTTCTCGGTGAGGTAGGCGACCCACCAGGAGCGCGCCTCGTTGGCCGGTGCGCCCGCGTCGACGGTGGCGATGATCAGGTCCAGTGCGCTTGCGTTGACCAGGTCGCGCATCACCTCGTCGGACAGGCCCCAGTCGGACTGGATGCGCGCGCGGCGCAGCCAGGGGTACTCGGGGATGGTGCCGCGCAACTGCTCGACCCACTCCCCGGCGGGCGCGACGGGCTCGAGGTCCGGCTCGGGGAAGTAGCGGTAGTCCTCGGCGGTCTCCTTGCGGCGGCCGGGCGAAGTGGTGCCGTCGGCCTCGTGGAAGTGCCTGGTCTCCTGGACTATCGTGCCGCCGCCCGCGAGCACAGCCGCCTGCCTGCGCATCTCGAAGCGCACCGCGACCTCGACGCTGCGCAGGGAGTTGACGTTCTTGGTCTCCGTGCGGGTGCCGAATTCCGTTGCGCCGATGGGCATCAGGGAGACGTTCGCGTCGCAGCGCAGCGAACCCTGCTCCATCTTCACGTCGGACACCCCGAGCGACTTCAGCAGATCCCGCAGCGCCGTCACGTACGCCCGCGCCACCTCGGGGGCGCGCTCCCCCGCGCCGGTGATCGGCTTGGTGACGATCTCGATCAGCGGCACGCCCGCCCGGTTGTAATCGAGCAGGGAGTGGCTCGCGCCGTGGATGCGGCCGGTCGCACCGCCGATGTGCACCGACTTGCCGGTGTCCTCCTCCATGTGCGCGCGCTCGATGTCGACACGGAAGGTACTGCCGTCGTCGAGCACCACGTCCAGGTGCCCGTTCGTGGCGATCGGCTCGTCGTACTGGCTGATCTGGTAGTTCTTCGGCTGATCGGGGTAGAAGTAGTTCTTCCGCGCGAACCGGCCCCACGGCGTGATCGAGCAGTTCAGCGCCAGCCCGATCCGGATGGCCGATTCGACGGCCTTCTGGTTGACCACCGGGAGCGAACCGGGCAGGCCGAGGCACACGGGGCACACCTGCGTGTTCGGCTCGGCGCCGAACTCGGTCGGGCAACCGCAGAACATCTTCGTCGCGGTGTTCAGCTCGACGTGGACCTCCATGCCGAGCACCGGCTCGAACCGGGCGATGACATCCGAGTAATCCATCAGGTCGACCGTGGGTGCGCTCATGGCCATCAGTTTAGGTAAGCGCTCCCGTCGCAGCGCAGCGGCTCTCGCGTCCGCGGCGCGGTGTTACTTCACCGGGACCCGCTGCCGCAGCCAGCCGGTGACGTAGTCGAGCACCTCGGGAGAGATGGTCGTTTCGATGGCGCCGTACTCGCGGGGAAGGCCGGTCTCGGTGTGCTGCATCAGGTGGTTGAGACCCGGGAAGACGTGGACGGTCGCATCGGGGTCGGCGGCGAGGTGGTCGCGCATCGGCTGCTCGCTCTGCGCCGGGGGCACCTGGAGATCCTTGCCGCCGAAGAACGCGAGCACCGGAATCCGCAGGGCGGAGAGCGCGGGCGCCGGATCGTAGGCGACCAGGGCGGCCAGATACGGCGTGATCTGCGCGGCCGCCTGATCGTCGGGCACGCGCTGGTCGGCGGGCAAGGCCTGGTTCTGCCGAACGGCCAGTTGTCTCGCTCCGTCGAGGTCGCCCGCCTTCAGCAGGGCGGACAGTTCGGCCATGTCGCGGACCTGGGTCTCCACCTGGTCGGGAGGTGTTCCGTTCGCGGTGGCGAGCAAGCGGGTCTGTTCGACGAGCACGTCCGAGCCCGGGACGCCGGGTCCGGCCATCAGGACGGCGAACGCGACGCCGCTGTCGGGGCGCGCGGCGACCAGCGGCGCGAGGTAGCCGCCCTCGCTGTGGCCGAAGAGTCCGATCCGCGCCGGGTCGATCCCGGAGCGGGCCCGCAAGAAACGGACGCCCGCGGCGGCGTCCTCGGCCAGGTCGGTGTAGTTCGCGTCGTCCAGCTTGCCGCCGGTGCCACCGACGCCTCGGTCGTCGGTGCGCAGCACGGCGTAGCCCGCGCGGGTGAAGGTATCGGCCAGCAGCAGGAACGGCTTGTGCCCCATCAGTTCCTCGTCGCGGTCCTGGGCGCCGCTTCCGGTGATCATGAGGATGGCGGGGAACGGGCCGGGGCCCTGCGGTTCGGTCAACGTGCCCGCGATGGTGATGCCGCCGTTGCTGTAGGTGACATCCTCGGTCTTGTACGGGAACGGTGGCTTCGGTTCCTGCGGATGGGCCGGCGGTACGACCTTGCCCCGGCTCAGCGCCAGCGGGAATTTCTGCCCCGCCTGGGTGAGATCTCCGGTGATCCGGTCGGTCCCGGACTCGTACTTGCCGTGGAACACCGGATCGCCAGGGACGTCGGGTACCGCGAAGGACACGCCGTTGCGGTCGGTGCTGACGTCTTTGAGTTGCACGCCGCTCATGCCCTGCGCCGGGATGTCGACGGTGGCCGTGCCGTCGTCGTGGAAACTCACGCCGACCTGCACCGGCTGACCGGGGACCTCGACGGCGCCGTGCCAGTCACCCGTGGTCGGCTCGGGCGGATTCGACTCCGAGCACCCGGCCGCCACTGCCGTGATCACCAACAGTGCCAACGCGATCAGTCGCCCACTGCGCATGCGACTCAGGGTACCGACGACGCGGGCCGGCCCCGGCCTATTCGCCGCGCGCGTACCGCACGGCCGCGGCGATCTCCGCCATGTCGAGTCGCGGACTCGGATCCCGTTCCTGCACCTCGCGGAACTCCAGCAACGCGTCCTCGACGGTGCTGCGCCGCGCCAGCCGCACCAGTTCGCGACGCGCATACTCCCCCAGCGGAACACCCGCGGAGCGAGCGCGGCGACCCAGAACGTCGAGCGCCTCGATCGAAAGGTCGTACCGCCGTACCAGAGCCACCGCGTCATCATCTATTTGCGGGGCCAGGTCGCGTCCTTCGGACTCCAAGAACTCGACGACCGCGTCGTCCGCCGTGCGTCGACCGGCCAGCGCGACCAGCTCGCGCCCGATGTACCGCGACAGCGGCAACCCGGCCGCGCGCGCTCGGCGGCGCAGGACGTCGACGGCGGTATCCGGCAGATCGTGCACAGGGAGTTCGGCCATACCGGCCAGCGTATCCGGACATATGCACATCCGCGTCGAAGCGACCGGCGCGGTCGCCCCGGAGACGATCACCACGCCTCGAGGCCCTCATCGAGCCGATCTCGGCCGAACATCGCGTCCACCTGATCACGTTCCTCAGCGCTGCTACCGGCGCGGGGTAGCCGGGCAAGCCGTCGCTTCAGTTCGACGGTATGGATCCCCGACAGCGGCGGTAACCACAGCTCACCGCTGAGTTCATCTGCCATATGCGACGCCCTTAACCGAAGAACGCCTCCGCCTCGCGGTAGCGCTCCGAAGGCACCCGCTTGAGCTGCTTGGTGGCCTCCGACAGCGGGACCAGGTCGATGGTGGTGCCGTGCAACGCGACCATCTGGCCGAACTTGCCCGCGTGCACCGCCTCGGCCGCGTGCAGGCCGAAGCGCGTGGCCAGCACCCGGTCGTAGGGCGTGGGGCTGCCGCCGCGCTGCACGTGACCGAGCACGGTGGTGCGGACCTCTTTGCCGATGCGCCGCTCGATCTCCACGCCGAGCTGCTGGGCGACGCCGGTGAACCGCTCGTGGCCGAACTCGTCGATGCCGCCCTCGCGCAAGGTGAACCCGGAGTCCGGCGCCGGGTGCGACCCCTCGGCGACGACGCAGATGAAGTGCTTGTCACCGCGCTGGAAACGCCGCTTGATCATGGCGCACACCTCGTCGACCTCGAAGGGGACCTCCGGCACGAGCGTCAGATGGGCGCCCGCCGCCATGCCGGCGCCGACCGCGATCCAGCCCGCGTGGCGGCCCATCACCTCGATGAGCATGACGCGCTGGTGCGATTCGGCGGTGGTGTGCAGCCGGTCGATCGCCTCGGTGGCGATGTTCAAGGCGGTGTCGTGGCCGAAAGTGACGTCGGTGCAATCGATGTCGTTGTCGATGGTCTTCGGGACGCCGACCACCGGTACGCCTTCGTCGGACAACCAGCTCGCGGCGGTGAGCGTGCCCTCGCCGCCGATCGGGATCAGGGCTTCGATGCCGTTGTCGTCCAGGGTCTGCTTGATCCGGCCGAGGCCCGCGCGCAGCACGTCGGGGTTGGTGCGGGCGGTGCCGAGGATGGTGCCGCCCTTGGTGAGGATCCGGTCGGTGCGGTCGTCGTTGCGGATCTGGATCTTTCGGTCCTCCAATAGGCCGCGCCAACCGTCCTCGAAGCCGACGATCGCGTCTCCGTAACGGCCGTTCGCGGTGCGAACGACGGCGCGGATGACCGCGTTCAGTCCTGGGCAGTCTCCGCCTCCGGTCAGAACTCCGATGCGCATGGCCGCTATCTTGCCCCCCATGTCCGATCTCGGCAGCCCCGCCCCCGTGAACGTCGCGTAACACTGACCTGGACAGATGACCTCACGCGGCCGCGCAATGACCCCCGGCCAGCTCGCCGAGATGCTGGGAGACGACGGTGGCCAGTTTGTCCAGAACGTTCATGCCGTCGCTGAGCGATCCCGACTCCGGCTGCACCGCGACCGCGATCGCGATCTGCCCCGAGGGGACGTTGATGATCCCGAACTGCCGCACCAGGTAGTTGCCCGACACGTCCGGCCCCCAGCCGCCCTTGAACTCGGCGCCGCCGAACTCGCCGAGACCCCAGCGCTGGCTGGCGATGACCTGTTCCATCAGCGAAGTCACGCGGTCGGTCTGGGGCAGACACGGCAAATGTGAAGCGAACCGCACCTGGTCGATCAGCGACCACTCCGCCTGACCGAAGGCCGAGTGTTCCGCACGGGCACGGGCGGCGGGCACGACGGTCTTGCTGTCCCCACCTTCGCGCAGCACCGCCTGCACGGCCTGCGCCGCCTCCTGCGGCGTGCCCAGCGACTGCCACAGCACGTCGGCGGCGGCGTTGTCGGATTGCGTGATCGCGGCCGACGCGGCGTAGTTCGAGCTGCTCGGACTGCGCCGCAGCGCGGCGACGGTCAGCGGCACCTTCATCGTCGACCAGGCCGGACCGCTGGTCCATTCGCCGAAGGTGATCGGCTGCTCGCCGCCGACCGGCACGATGGCCATGCCCATCTTCCCGCGCACGCCCGCGGCGAGCTCGGCATAGCTCGCTGCCAAGGTGCCCGGCACGATGATGGACAGGCCCTTCTGGTCGGTGCGGGCCGCGGCCTCGGTGATGGTCGGCTCGCTCGACGAATCCTCGGCGCGGTTGGTACCGCACCCGGCTACCAGAGCCGCGGCAAGCGCCGCACAACCCAGGACGTTTCGAACTCTGCGGAATCGATCAGTAGACATTTTCGGCACATTCTTCTCGCGAACTCCCCCGGCTCGCCGACCGGCGACCGCGACGGCAGGGGCGCGGCCTCGGGTCGACTGACTCTTGTCTCCCCGCCAGATGACGACGGCGCGGTCAACAAGCATGGACACCTCCACCTACCCGCCCGATGTCGCCGAGCGGCCGGGTTCGGAACCGACGTTCGCCGTCGGCCTCACCCGAGAACTGCTTCTCGTTATCCCGGAGAACGTACTAGATGAATCGATTACGCCCCAGTTCACCGAAAACCTCTGACCGCCACGGCCACTGCCGAACGGGTCAGCGCACCCCGGTCGCGCTCAATAGCATTCGAGTATTACCGCAGGATTTTTTGGGTGCCGGAGGTATGCCCCCGAGAGCAAGGCTTCCCGCGAGCGCGTTTGGCGGGCTTCACGACGAGATGCACCCGCCTTGGCGGAAAGCACATCGAGGCGGTCGACGCAAGCCCCCGAGGCCGGGAACGACCACCGCCATGCGGTTCGGCAGCCACGATCGGATCGAGCCCGGCCGACGCTCCCCGCCGCAAGCGCGGTCACCGCCAATTCGCCAGAGCGGCGCCACCGCCCGGACGTGAACTTCCGATCCGCGGGCATTCCCGCGCCAGACCACCCCGGAGCATCGGCGTCCCGATCCGGCGCAAATGTCTCGCACACTTATTCGCAATCTCTCAGCAACCATCATCGGAGCCGAGCAGGAGGGGCGCACTCCCGAATCGGCGGCGAATTTTTTACCTATCGGTACATTATCGGTTGCCGCGCGGCCGTAGCGCACCTAGTTTACTACCAAACGGTACAGAACTAGGAGTCCTCATGACCGGTAGCACCACCCGGCTCGGTGTCGGCGTCGTCGGCGCGAATCCCACCGGAAGCTGGGCCGCCGCGACCCACCTGCCCGCGCTGGCCGCACTGCCCGAGTTCCGCGTCGCGGCGGTGGCGACGACCAACCCCGCCTCGGCCGCCGCCGCGGCCGAGGCCACCGGCGCCACGCACGCGTTCACCGACGCGGCCGAGTTGGCCGCGCATCCCGAGGTGGACCTGGTTGTGGCGACAGTGAAGTCACCGGGGCACGCGGCGGTGGTGCGCGCGGCGCTCGCGGCGGGCAAGCACGTCGTCTGCGAGTGGCCGATGGGCGCGAGCGCGGCCGAGAGCGCCGAGCTGACCGCGGCGGCGACAGCGGCGGATGTAGTGCACGCGGTGGTCTTGCAGGGCTACCACTCGCCGTCGGTGAACTTCGTCCGCGATCTGCTCGCGGCGGGCCGGATCGGCGCCGTTTCCGCGGTCGCCGTCATCGCCGCCGGAGATCCGTTCGGCGGCGGTTCGATTCGGCCGGAATTGGCTTGGACCACCGATCCCGCCCAGGGCACCGGTCTGCTGACGATCATGGCCGGGCACGTGCTCGCGGTGCTCGAACACCTGGCCGGTGAACTCGCCGAAGTGTCCGCCGTCGTCGCCACACTGCACGAGGAATTGACCGTCGTCGGCACTGGCCGGACCGTCCCGAATCGGCAGCCGGAGCAGTTGGCCCTGGCCGGTCGCCTGAAGAGCGGCGCAGTCGTCGCGGTGACCGTGCACGGCGGAAACGCGGCCGCTCCGTCCGGATTCGCGTTGCACATTCGCGGTACGGAGGGGGCTCTTGCGATAAGCCCGGTGCAGGCCGGGATGTATCCGCACTGGGCCGACTGGCGCATCGAACTGCGCACCGATCAGGGGTCGGTCAGCGAACTCCCGGTCCCGGAGCGCTACCGCCTGGTGCCGTCCATACTGCCCCCAGGCCCGGTCGCCCACGTCGCGGGCGTCTACCGCGAGACCGCGAGCGCCATCGCCGAGGGCAGGACCGCTCGGCCCGACTTCACCGTGGGCCTGCGCCAGCGCCGCCTCGTCGACGCCATCGCCGAAGCCGCGGAAACCGGTGTGCGCAGACCGGTCGGCGACCTGTGAGCGCGCACCGCGGCGGCCTAAGGTACCGATAGGCAAACAGCAGTGGGAGGTGCCCATGCCGGGAGGCAGGCCCCGGGGCTTCGACATCGACAGCGCGCTGGACCGCGCGCTGGAGGTGTTCTGGCGGTACGGCTACGAGGGCGCCGCGTTGTCGGATCTCACCGCGGCGATGGGCATCAACCGTCCCAGCTTGTACGCCGCCTTCGGCAGCAAAGCCGAACTGTTCGACCGAGCGCTCGAACGCTACGTCGACGGACCCGGGCGCTACCTCACCGAAGCCATCGAACTCCCGACCGCCCGCGCGGTCGCGGCCGCCTACCTCGCCGGCGCGATCGAGCTGACCACCGGGCACGACAGCCCCGGCTGCCTATCGGTGCGCAGCGCGCAAGCCTGCGGGCCGGAAGCCGAGCACAGCCGCAAGAGCGCGGTGGCGGTGCGCCTCGCGGGCGAGGCCGCGCTGCGGCGGCGCTTGGAGCGAGCACGCGCCGACGGCGACCTCCCCGAGGACAGCAAACCCGCCGACCTCGCCCGCTACCTCATGACGGTCTCCGACGGGATCGCGGTCCAAGCGGCCTCGGGCGCGAAACCGTCGCACCTGCGCCGGACCGTGGACATCGCACTGCGGTCGTGGCCACAGCCATGATCGCAGCGCACCTCTGGGTGCCGTCGGGTCCGTGATCCGCTGTGGCCGCCGTCCGGCCGCGCTCCACGCCCTACAGTGGTTGGTGGGCTTGGGCATGACTATCCCGCTCGACGGGGACGAGGACCAGGTCGCCGTTGCTCGGACCTACTCTTGCCGCAACGATCGCTCCACACCATGCCCTGGTGTGCGTCGCTCGGCGGATTGCGATGTGGCGGCAGTCAGCAGGTGGGTGCCCGACGGCGCGTCGAGCCTCGGCAGTACGGAATGTGCTGTGATGAGGTCCCAGGCTAGGGGCTTGCCCCCGTCCAAGACTTGCAGCACATTGTCTGCGAGCGTGTCGGCGATCTCATGGTTCGTAGCGGGCGTGTTGGTCGCGATTCCCGGCAGGATGATCACGTTGTCGCGTCCGATCATCGGATCTCCGCCCTGCAGCCAGTCGGCGTCGCGGACGTCGGACGCCCACACGAGTTCGTTGCGGCACACACGCTCGCGCAGCGCGTCGACGTCGATTCCGAGGACACTCGTCACCGACACGATCAGAGTGCCCTCGCGCAATGCGTTGACCATCTCGCGATCGAGGATCAGCCGGTGCGCGGGCCGGTTGGGTTCGGCGATCACCACGATGTCGGCGGTGAGCGGTACTTCGTCCAATCCGATGACGTCGGCCCGAAGTTCGTCGTACAGCTCGTCCTGGTTCGAGTCGAGGTCGACGATTCGTATCTGCGCACCGACCGCGGCGCACAGGTCAGCGATCTTGTAACCGGTGAATCCACCGCCGATCACACAGACGTCCTTGTCTCGCAGGGAGCCTGAACCGAATGCGTAGCGGTTGGTGCCGCACGCAGGCTGTACGGGATCAGCCCTCATTGCATCGTGCCAGGGCACCACACGGTGCAGACTGGCGAGGATCAACGCCAGAGCGACTTCAGCACGGGCCTGGCACAGGCCACGCACACCATCGACTACCAGAATTCCCCGCTTTTGCAGATGATCGACGGAAGGCAGCGACCACGGGGTGGTAGCAACGATGACGAGTTGACGCATCACCCTCAGATCATCCTGGTCGAAGTACACGTCACCGATGAGAATCACCGCGGTGGCCTCGACCGCGGCAGGAAGGTCACGCAGCCTGTCACCCGAGGTCAAGGAGATCCAGCGGATGCGGTGGCGGATGGCGGCCAGACGCAGCGCGATTCGCTCGCGCAGTTGCGGCCACATCATGTCCGCGCGCCCGTCGTCGACCACGAGTACCAACCGAGATCGCTCGCCCACCTGCGAGCCCGAGAGCGGCGAGGGTTCGTAAACGTGCATCGCATCCCCTTGCTCGGATATCGCGGTCGCCGTGGGAAACCGACGTTCGCAGCTCGGGGGCTGATGCAGTATGGGGAGAATCCCTATGTTCCAGTTGAGGTAGGTTCGGCCGGATACTTCCGGAGTACACGGGGCCAGACGACAACCGCCACCGCTACGACGCATGTGAGCACGCCCGTGGTAACCGTTGTGATCGACTCGCTCAGATCAGGCGTGTACGCGGCGCTGACGTTCAACGCAGCGTGTGACAAGATCGCCCCGGTCACGCCATGTCCGGTGTTGTTGTGCAGCCAGACGATAAGTACACGAGCGGCGATCGTGACGGCGAACCATCCCGCAATCCACCCCTTCGGATGCCCGGCTTGCAGCCAGCCGACCAGATGCCACGACGCCCAGTACAGGCCGAGCCCGACAGCGGCCGCAGTCGAGCCGAAGCGCTTCTGCAACGGATCGGTGGCGTATCCCGTCCAGCCCAGTTCCTCGCAGGTGGCAGCCAGCCCGAACATCGCGATTACAGCGGGCGCCGCCGCGAGCGACAGCGGCAGCGCCGAACCCACCTGCCCAGCCCACCGCAGCAGAAGATGCGACGCCACCGCCAGCGTGGGAAAAAGGAGCACGGCCAGTGCATACCACCGCAGCGATGCGGCGGGTCCATCCACCGAGCGTCGCAACAGAGCGACCAGGTCCGAGCCACCTCGGCGCCAGGTCAGTGCCGCCGCGACCACGACCGGCAGAACGAATATCACCGTGCTGACCGGTAACTGCATCGCACCCACACGAATTCCGCCTGGTCTGACCGCGGCAAGAACGAAGAACGGAATCGACAACGCCGCCACTATGCCCAGGAACAGCAGCGGCCGACTTGGTTTATCCACCACACTCACGATACAAAGATCACCCGCTCGGCTGCTGCCCGATCGCAGGTCGTCGCAACTACACTGCGGCGCGTTGTGATAGTTCGGCCGTGCGCAGCAGGTCGGTATCGCCGAAACTTCCTGCACGGAGCTGTTTGCGATCCGATCCAGTCTTTACTGGACGCGTCCCGGCCTCGGCCGAACGATGCTGCACGGGCCGCCCCGACATCGGCTACACCGCGCCCGAGTGCAGCCGGACGGAGCACGACGTCGGCGAGCAGTACGTCAAATGGCGGCTGAATCGTAGGGATTTCCCCCATAGCGTACGTAGTCGACGCGCGGAAATATGCGAATCACCGGTCCGCTGGACCGGAACAACGCCCGACATACCGCCGTGGACCGGGCGACCGCCGCGCCTGGCTCGCGAAGCGGTCCGCCGAGACATGCCGACCGGCGAGTAGCGACTCGAAATATCGACCTCCTGAATGGATGTGATCCGCATGAGCGACCCCATGGCGGACATCGGCGCGCAACCGCTCAGGAGTGCGCGATGATCGATTATTCGAAGCAAATACTCGATGGCGATGGCAAGGATGATTATGCCCGCTACATGCGAACCGACGCGCTACTCTCGCTGCAACGGAACGAGACAGAGCGGGTGCACCGGGACGAATTACTGTTCCAGATCGTCCACCAGTCGACCGAACTATGGCTGAAGCTGGCGTCGGCGGAATTGAGCGAGACCGCGCTCCAGCTTCGTGACGGTGCGATCGAAGAAGCGATTCGCTTACTGGGGCGAGCCTCCTCGGCCGTGCACCTGGTGACCGGTCAGCTCGAAATCTTGTGCCATTTGTCGCCCTACGACTTCCAGAAGTTCCGAACCGTGCTCGGCCATGGCTCCGGAGCCGACTCACCTGGATGGCGGGCGGTGCAGAAGAACTGCAGGGCTCTGGATGCCGCATTCACCGGACTCGTCCTACAGCGCGGTATCGACCTGATCGAGATCTATCGCGCGGGGCGAAGAGGGAAAATCTACGACCTGACCGAGGCAATGGTCGAGCTGGATGAACGAGTATCACTTTGGCGCGTGCGGCATTACAAGATCGCCACTCGAGTGATCGGCCATCAAGCCATCGGCACACAAGGCACGCCGGTGCACGCGCTGACCAAATTGATCGAGTACAAGCTCTTCCCGCAACTGTGGGAGCTGCGCGACAACCTTGCCACGGCCGAACCAGAGCGCGAAGGCAACGGCGACGCCGTCCGAGTCCATACCGAGGACGGCACCCGATGGTGACCGCAGCGGAGTTCCGGGCACGCTTTCCGACGTTACGGCGTCTCGCGCACTTGGCCAGCTGTAGCCTCGGCGCACGCTCGGAGGACATGGACGATGCCCTGGCCAGGATGTTGGATGACATGGCCGCCGCAGGCGCACCGTGGGAGTCGTTCGAACACCAGGTCAGCGTGGCCCGGCGCCGATTCGCGGCCCTGATCGGAGCGCGGCCGGACCAGGTGGCGGTCATGCCGAATGCCACGGTCGGAGCATTTCAAGTCGCGTCCACTCGCGCGTGGCGGAACCGCCCGAGAATTGTCACCACCTCGGCGGAGTTTCCTTCGCTCGCACACGTCTGGCTCGCTCAACGGCTGCGCGGCGCGGAGGTGGTGTACGCAGAACAATCGGTAGCCAGTTTCGCGGCACTGATCGATCACCGGACGCGATTGGTCTCGATTCCGCTGATCAGTTATCGGGATGCGGCCCGGCTTCCACTACCCGAAGTGGCGCGGATCGCCAGGGTGGCCGGGGCCGAGGTATTCGTCGACGCCTACCAGGCTGTCGGGGTGGAGCCGGTCGATGTCTGCGCCTTGGACTGCGATTTCTTGGTCGCAGGGACATCGAAGTATCTCCTGGGCTTACCCGGCATCGCCTTTCTCTACGTACGCGATCCGGAGCGCGCCGACGAGGCGCCCCTCCTGACCGGTTGGTTCGGCAGATCCGATCCATTCTCGTTCGATCCGTATCAGCTCGACTTCCCCGCGTCTTCGAGGCGATTCGAGACCGGCACGCCATCGATTCCGGCGTGCTATGCGGCCAACGCCGGGTTACGGATGATCGCCGAGCTGGATTTGAACGCCGTTCGACAGCACGTGTCCGAGCTGTGCGAACTCGCCGGTGCGCAGCTGGCCGAAGACGGTGAGCATGTCGTCGCCCGGCCCGCCGGTCGGCGCGGCGCACACATCGCGTTGACCGATCCCGACCCGGCAGGCCTCGGCCGGAGACTTGCCACACATGGTGTGGTGGCCAGTCCACGAGACAGTCTCGTGCGACTTTCCTTCCACTACTACAACGACGCCGACGACATTGCCGCCTTGCGTTCCGCACTGCGCAATGACCGTCGAAGTATTTCCGGTCGCGCCACGCACCATTTCTGAGAAGGCAGACAGTATGTGCACCGACGAACTCAGGGCTTGGCTCCGAACACCCGACGCGATGTGTTTTCCGTTCGGGCAGGTGATCGACGTCTACCATGGCGTCGGGAAACACTTCGTGGCCGACGATATCCTGACTTTGCTCGACGAGGCTCGCTCGGCGCTTCCCCGAGTTCGTGGTCCATGGCACTTGCTGCGCACCATCGCCTCGTTTCTCGATATCGCACTGGACAAGAGGGACGGACTCTACGAGTATCCGACCTATCTCGCGCTTCCATTGCTGGAGCTGCCTTCACTCGATGACCCTGTGCAGCAGGCCCCGTTCGCCCGTGCCAGGTGTGACCGCCTCATGGCTCAGCTGGTCTCCGATATCCTGGGCTTCGAATTAGCCGCAATGGAGGGACAAGCCACCGCACTCTCCGGATCACCGCCGGCGCCTGCTTTGGTTCTGAAACGGTTCCGGCACGGCCTCAAGGTGCTCCGACCGGTCTGCGCGCGACTAGCCGTCGACAATGGTGCGATCAGTGGCGATCTGCTCGACCAGGCACGCCGGGCGCACGCGCTGATACGGGCTGATATGTCACCCACGGAGCAACGCGCTCTGGCACTGAGCATGCTGCCGGTTCATACTCTGCACGACGAGTACATGTTCATACGCGTATTGCAGTCGTTCGAGACCACCTTCGCGCTCTTGGCGGTCGACCTACAAGTTGCGTTGATCGCCCTACGGAATCGAGAGTTGCAGCAAGCGATACGCTTCCTGTCGGCCGCGGCGGAGGCATTGACCGAATCCGCGCCACTGTTCTCCATGATTGCGACCATGCAAGTGGAGTCCTTCCACATATTTCGTCGATTCACCGACGGAGCCAGTGCCATACAATCGCGAAACTATAAGTTCGTCGAGTCACTGTGCCGTCGGCCGCACACGGAGCGCCTGAATTCAGCCGCATACGAATCGGTGCCGGAAGTGCGCAGCCGAGTAATATCTGGACTCCAGAGCACAATCGACGACGCTTACGCGGAAGCCTACAGTCGTGGATTCCGCTCCGAGACCGACCGTGTGGAACTGACAGCGGCGATGACGAAGTTCTCGCGCGCCATGCATCGATGGCGAAACACCCATTATCGCGTAGCTGTGCGAATGCTCGGCGAAGTCCGCGGCACCGGCCAGACGGAAGGCGCCGCCTACCTCGCTGCAGTACGTGAGATCCCGATTTTCACCAGCGTGGACACACCGCGCGGCACCTCCATTTCCGATCCACCGACACCGTAGGTGAGCAAAATGCAATGTCGACGAGATGCGCGTTTCATCGAATCGTAAAGGTTACTCATCGTCAGCTATACGATCAATCAGGAAGCCAGCACCGTGAAAGATTCTATTCCAGCAGGAGAAGTACCCGGCCCCCCGGACGGAACACAGTTCTGGGCAGTCGTCCGAACAAATGCGGGTCATGTATGCGCGGCAATCACGAGCGTCGTCACATTCGTCCTGCTTTTCCAGCCGTGGCTCACCGCAGCGGGCCCCAACGGCACCGCCACGTCGAACGCCTTCGGCCACATTCATGCTTCGACTCGATACTTGACCATCTGGTCGTCGTCGTCATCATCGAGGATGCCCACCGCGCACATAACCGGAGTCTGGGCTCTGTTGACGATCGCCGCCGTCGTCGTCACGGTCGCCACGGTGGCCTTGAACCTCCGTGCCCGCAGCCGAGTATTCGCTCGATTGGCCACGGGCAGCTCGGCGGCGGTAGCGGTCTTCGTGCTGTGCGCACTGGTCTACATCAACAGCAAAAGCGGCGAGCTGAAAGCCATGACCGCCCGCCGTTGGGATATGGGGGGCCAGCTCGGATCGGTGATGTCGTGGATCCTCGGCAAGGACAAACTCCCGCTACCGGGCACCGAGATCGTCTACTCTTCCGCCAGTCTGGCGCCCGCGGGCATTTTCGCCTGTATCGTCTCGCTCGGGGGAGCGCTGGCTGCCGTCGCCCAGTGGATTTTCGTGTACTCGCCCACATCCATCCGCAGACCACAGCGGTCACCAGCGGATGCTCCAGCGTCCCCGGAAACGGATCTCTGACGGCCCGCCGGTTACCCGGTGTCCACGCCCCAGACCGAGGCTTCACCGATCACCCGGACTACGATCGGTCGGGGTGACACCTTCCCGCAAGGTCGAGAGGTACGCGAATGGGCGACCACGATTCCGAGGGGACGCGCCGCGGCTCGACAGTTGATGTCGCCGCGGAATTGGCCGCGGCGGGATTCGATGATGCGCGGGAGATCGGCCGCGGTGGTTTCGGTGTGGTGTACCGGTGCGTCGAGCACTCCCTCGAGCGTACGGTAGCGGTGAAGGTCCTGAATTCGGATGTCACCGCCGATGAGCACGCGCGCTTCCTCCGTGAACAGCGGGTCTCTAGTCGATTCGCCACGCATCCGCACGTCATGCAGGTCCTGCGAGCCGACGTCACCGCGACCGGTAGGCCCTATCTCGTGATGCCGTTTCTTGCGCGAGGATCATTGCGATCGAGGATCGGGGCCAACGGGCCGATGCCATGGCAGGAAGTGCTGTCGGTCGGAGTGAAGATCACCGGCGCCCTCGCGGTCGCACATGCCTACGGCATGGTGCATCGCGATGTGAATCCGGCCAATATCCTGCTGAGCGAATACGGTGAGCCGCAACTGGCCGATTTCGGCATCGCGCGGATCGACGGTGCGTTCGAAACCGGTTCCGGTGTGGTGATGGGGACCCCAGCGTTCATCGCTCCCGAAGTGCTCAGGGGCGGAGCACCGACGGAGGCCGGCGACGTGTACGGCTTGGGGGCCACCTTGTTCTGCTTGTTGACCGGTCACGCCGCCTTCGAGCGGCAGCAGGGCGAGTCCGTGGTCGCCCAGTTCGTGCGGATCACGTCCGATCCCATCCCCGACCTGCGCCGCAGCGGCGTTCCCGCACTGCTGTGCCTGGCCATCGAAGCTGCCATGGCCGGTGATCCGGCGGAACGTCCTGCCACGGCTCGGGCATTCGGCGACCGGCTGCGCAACATCCAGTTCTCCTGCGGACTGGCAGTCGACTCGATGGCACTAACGGATACCGACTCGGCGGCGCCTCCCGCAAGCGAGGAGTCCGGCGTGCCGCATACCGCCACAGTGCCGCCGACGAAAGCCGTACCGACCAGTGGGGCGGCACTGTCGACACCACTGACCCGGTATCGGCCGCCGGAGCCGTCCCGTCGACCGGTTCAGCGACAGCGGCTGCTGGACACCTTGCGGCGTAATAGATCGCGGCGCCTCGTCCTGATACACGGACCTGCCGGTTTCGGTAAAAGCACGCTGGCCGCACAGTGGGCCCAGTCCCTTACGTCGGAGGGCATCCACGCCGCCTGGTTGAGCGTGGATCATGACGACGACAACGTTGTGTGGTTCTTATCGCATGTCGTGAATGCGATACGCCGTGTGCACCCGAATGTCGCGGGAGGGCTGGCCGACATCCTCGCGGAACGCTCCGACGACGCAGTACACCAGGTTATGGCCGCGCTGATCAACGAAATCCACAACCAGGGCGAAACGATTGCGCTGATGGTCGACGACTGGCAGCGGGTGACCAGCCCGGCCACCACCGCGGCGATGGAGTTCTTCTTGGACCACGGTTGTCATCATCTTCTCGTGGTCGTCACCAGCCGGAATCGGAAAGGTCTTCCGCTCGGCCGTATGCGAGTTCGTGACGAACTCGTCGAGGTCGATGCGGCCGCGCTGAGATTCGATGACAACGAGACGGCCGCGTTCGTCGCCGGCATCGACGGATTGTCGCTGGCCGCCGAGGAAGTAGGTCGCTTGCGCGCATCCACCGAGGGCTGGGCCGCCGCCGTCCAGCTGGCATCGCTGTCGTTGCGCGGACGCGACGATCCCGGCGCGTACCTCAGCCAGATCTCCGGACGGCACTACGCCATCGGCGAGTACCTGATGGAGAACGTGATCGACGCACTCGAACCGAACATGCTCGAATTCGCGATGCGAACCTCGATCCCCGAGCGGATCTGCGGTGAGCTCGCCGAAGCACTGGCGGATGTGACCGGCGGGCAAGAACTCCTGGAGGAGGTTCGGCAGCGCGACCTGTTCCTCCGCAACATCGATGATGAGCTGCAGTGGTTCCGCTATCACGCGTTGTTCGCCGACTTCCTCCGCCGCCGCCTGGTCCAGCAGCATCCCGGCCTGCTCGCGCGGCTGCACCTGAGAGCGTGCGAGTGGTTCGCCGACCACGGAATGATCACCGAAGCCGTCGACCACGCCCTGGAGGCCGGTGCGCCCGCCCGTGCCATGCGGATCGTCCAGAAACATGCCGAGAAGTTCCTGGAGACCTCCCAGATCGCGACATTGCTCGGCCTAGTGGCGAAGCTGCCCGATTCGTTGACCGAAACCAATCCGCTGCTGCAGATTCAGATCGCATGGGCGAACGTCGCCCTCCAGCGTCTGGCCGCCGCGACGACCGCGCTCGACCGCGCCGACGCGGCAATGGCGGCCGCACCGCCGGAAGACCCGCACAACGACGAAATCCGCTTCCAATCAGCGCTCGTCCGCACCGCCGCGGCTTTGCTCTCCGACCGGGCCGTTCGGATTCCGCAGTCGGTACTCGAACGAATCCGCGAACCGATCCGGCCGTTGCAGGCACAGGCCTTCGCGGTAACCGCAATGGGGTCCGCGCTGAACCGATGCGAGTACCAGGAGGTGCACCGCTGGCACCGCTGGGTCGAACCGTATCGGAATCGCACGGGCGGTCCCTTCGCGATGATGTACTGCGATTGCGCCGCCGGGATGGCCGCAAGCGAGCAACTCGACCTGGCATCGGCCGAGAACTGCTATCGGACCGCGCTGACTCTGGCCCTGCGAACCGGACGGCAATCGCATGCCACCCGGCTCGCCAGTGCCCTGCTCGGTGAACTGCTCTATGAAAAAGGCCAGTTCGTCGAGGCCGAGAAGTTGTTGGATCTCGGCCTCGGAACGGGAGGCGGCGCGGTCGAGTTCTTACTGGCGGCTTACGGCACCGGCGCACGTCTGGCCGGGCTGCGCGGTGATCTGGACACGGCGAAACAGCGGCTGGACGAAGGCACCGAACTCGCCGAGAGGGTACCGATACCGCGGCTCACCGCGCGGATCGTGAACGAGCGCATCCGCCTGGGTCTGCGGCTCTCGCACGCCGAGCGCCGAGCCCTGGAGCGGCTGGCCCCGTACACCCTCCAACCCGACGCGACGGCAGCCGCCACCGCCGAACTCGCCCACGACTCAGCGATCCGGCTGCTCCTCGCCGAGCGCACCAGCGCCGCGACAGAGCAAGCTACCGATCGAGCCGAACAGCTGATCGGACAGATCTCCAGGCAGCATCGGCCACGCGCGCTACTGCGCGCCGAACTGCTCAGAGGATGCTGCCTGTCGGCGGCAGGACAGACTTTCCGAGCAGCCCAACTCTTGACGCCCGCACTGCAGCGATGCGCTGAGCAGAAGCTGGTGCGCGTGGTCGTCGACGCGGGTCGGGAGATGCAGCCGGTGATCGAGAAGCTCTGTGCCACAACCGAGCCGGATACTCAACTGTGGCACTTCCTGCGGCAGGTAGCCGCAGAGTTCGAATCAGTGCCGCGGAGCCCCCGCCGAGGAGCCTGATCGCTCGTCGGGCCGCGAATCGTAGGCGCATCCCCCATAGCACGATCGCCGGTCGATGCCGAAACTCGAAGAATGTTTACGACAGCCTTCAGCACCTGCGCCGAGCGCAAATGTTCTACGCCGAGAGCCGCTCTCGAGACGATGCAGCCATGGGCGCTCGGCAAGCACCTCGCAATGCAATGGATACTGAACGGCGGGCATTTCCACCATACGCATTCCCCAGGCTCCGATACCTGATGTTGTGCCATCTGATCGTCGACTTCGGATTACCCGAGCCACTGCACTACCTCGCTCCGAGGCAAGCCGCCGAGAAATTCGCACGGGAAGCCGGCGCCGGGGGCTGGGCGAAATCGGTCCACATTGACGATCAGGTGGACGAGACGTACCCGATGATGCCATGTCATGCGCTTTTCGGTATCGAGGAGACACGCTCGGCGAATAGATAGCGATGACGGCGCATCCTCAGCCAAAGATGATCGCCGCACGCGAACAAGTCACCGAGAAGAAGCGCGCCCCCAGGATTCCAGCATCGCGGGCGCGGACCACCGAGGTCTGCGGTCAGCAGGCCACACTTCCACGTCGTATCAATAGGATTTGCGAAAAAATGGGTCACTACAAGTCAAACGTGCGCGATCTCGAGTTCAACTTGTTCGAGGTGCTCACGATCGGAGAAGTTTTGGCGAAGGGCGGGTACGGCGACCTCGATGAAGATACCGCAAAAGTATTTCTGGAGCAGATCCGAGAGCTGACCGAAGGTCCTTATGCGGAGCCATTCTTCGATGCCGACCGCCACCCCCCGGTGTTCAATCCTCTGACTCATGAAGTGATTCTTCCGGAATCGGTCAAAAAAGCGTTGAGGACGGCAATCGAGGGCGGCTGGGATCGGCTCGGGCTGGCGCCGGAGATCGGCGGTATTCCGGCGCCCAAAGCCTTGTCCTGGGCTACGTCGGAGATGTGGCTCGGCGCCAATCCCGGGATCCATCTGTACTGGTCCGGCGGCGTATTCGCGAATATTCTGCACCGGAATGGCACCGAGGAACAGAAGAAGTGGGCACAGTTCGCGATGACGCGCAACTGGGGCGCCACGATGGTCCTGACCGAGCCGGAGGCGGGCTCCGACGTCGGAGCCGGCCGGACCAAGGCCTTCGCGCAGCCGGACGGCACATGGCATCTCGAGGGGGTCAAACGGTTCATCACCGGCGGAGACTCTGGAGATCTGTTCGAGAACATCTTCCATCTGGTATTGGCGAGACCGGACGGCGCGGGGCCCGGGACCAAGGGCCTGAGCCTGTTCTTCGTCCCGAAATTCCACTTCGACCCGGGCACCGGTGGCATCGAGAGAAGAAATGGCGTATTCGTCACCGGCGTCGAGCGGAAGATGGGCATCAAGGCGTCGGCGACCTGCGAGCTGACATTCGGCGCCCACGGGATTCCGGCGGTCGGATGGCTCGTCGGCGAGGTGCACCGGGGCATCGCGCAGATGTTCGACGTGATCGAATTCGCGCGCATGATGGTCGGAACGAAGGCGATCGCGACCTTGTCGACCGGGTATCTGAACGCTTTGGCCTACGCGAAACAGCGAATTCAGGGAGCGGATCTGACCCAGATCTCGGACAAATCCGCGCCGAAAGTGCAGATCATCCGTCATCCGGACGTACGCCGCTCGTTGATGACCCAGAAGGCGTATGCCGAAGGGCTCCGTGCCGTCTACCTCTACACTGCGGCACACCAAGACGACGATATCGCCGAACATGTCTCGGGCGCGGATCCCGGACTCGCGTTCCGGGTGAACGACCTGCTGCTCCCGGTAGTCAAAGGCGTGGGGTCGGAGCGGGCATATCAATATCTCGGTGAATCCTTACAGACCTTGGGCGGCTCAGGCTATCTGCAGGACTATCCATTCGAACAATACATCCGCGACGCGAAAATCGATTCCCTGTACGAAGGCACCACAGCGATCCAGGCACAGGACTTCTTTTTTAGAAAGATCGTGCGTGACCAAGGGGAGGCATTTCAGCATATTCTCGGCCACATCCGTCGCACCGTCGATGAGAGCGACCCGGCCGGCCTCCATGCCGAACGCAAGCTACTCGGCGGCGCGGTCCATGATGTGGAGGCGATGGCGGCTGTTCTCGCCGGCTTCGTGGTCGACGCGGTAGATCACGCCCAGGAACTATACAAGATCGGTCAAGCCGCCGTTCGATTCCTGCTCGCTTTCGGTGATCTCCTGATCGCCTGGCGCCTGGTGGTGCAAGCACAGGTCGCCATGAAAGCCCTGATCGCGGATTCCTCGGAAGACCCGTACTACCAGGGAAAGATAGCCGTTGCCTCCTTCTTCGCGAAAAACTTCCTACCGCATCTCAACTCGGTGCGCGCGGTGATCACTGCGCTGGACAACGACCTGATGCTCGTCCCCGATCAAGCTTTCTAGGAAAACGAACCGTCCCGCGTAGAAGGTGCTCGGACCGCGGTGCGCCGAGATGTCGGAAGCTCGGGTGCACATCCAAATATTGTCATGCCGTCAAGGCATCATCGGAAACCGGAGGGCAACTCGTGAAGCATCCCAATGCACGCGAGCATCTGGCGGCCAAACGAGTTGCGCCAGGCGAAACAGCGCCACGAATACTGCTCGCCGATATCGCAGGCGCGCCCGTCCACTGGTCGGAGACCGGCCGCCGCACACACGTGCAGTTCCGCCGGTTCGCGGGGTGCCCGATCTGCAACTTGCATCTTCGATCGTTCTTGCTGCGGCGGAAAGAGATCGAGGATGCAGGAGTTCGCGAGATCATCGTCTTTCATTCGACCGTGACGGAGATCGCCAAATATCAATCTCAGATACCTTTTACGCTGATCGCCGATCCGGACAAGCAGCTGTATCGCGAGTTCGGCGTCGAATCATCACTGCGGGCGCTGCTGAATCCACGGTTGTGGAAGAGCGGTCCGCGAATCATGTCGAGCCTCTTACGCTTGCTTTTCATCGACCGGCGGATGCCTCACCTGATCCCCACCGGGGGCCCTGTCGGGTTGCCTGCCGACTTTCTCATCGGGGAGGACGGAAGAGTACTGGCAGCGAAATACGGCCGCCATGCTTTTGATCAATGGACCGTCGACGAGCTTCTGCTCAGAGCACGAAACCACACGGTCGGCATCGAAAGTGGAGAAGCTCCCGCTCATTGACGAGTTGATGGCGGCATCGTAGGAACTCCCCCATGCACCTTCCGACAGCAGCGTGACAGAGTCGAAGGCCGTCCACGCAGCACCCGCGGGAACAGAAGGTCGAGCACCGAAACACAGAGGAACTGCTACCCCACCCGGCCACGAATGGATAGTCGCTATGTCAGCTGGAGCCTGCTTGCAGTGCGGCCGCGCATTGCAGAGCAACACGGAACAACGTACCGGTTCGCACATACTGTGCGCCGGGCTGTACCAGCTTGCTCGCGCACGCATGACCCCGGCCGACTGGGATGCCGTGGCCGGTTGGCTGGATCCGCGGCATAACAAGCTCGAGGGACATATCGGGGCCGAGTAGACCCGTGGCAACTCTTGCCACGGCTCCGCACTCATCACCGGACCCGTGCCATCGGGCAGCGCTGTGGCGATTCCGCGAGCGGAGCACACGATCGGACGACACGCAGAGCACCACACAAGGACTCCGAGTAGGCCCGCCCGCACACAGCCGACAGCCCGCGCCGCGACTTCGACCCCGCCGGTGACCGGCCGTTCACATGTCGGTTCCAGCAGTTCAGCGGCACGATTGCCAGCGTCGCTCGGCGGGTGGGGCACGGCTTATCGCCTGAAGATTTTCCCAATACTGGAAATACGCAGGAAACCTGCGTAAAGTGTGCGCAGCGCGGATCTCAAACGAAGAGGTGTCGATCGAAACCCGGCGCAGCACTCTCGCACCGCACCGGATCGTTCGGACACCGGACCCGTTTGGTCCAGGTCTGCTCACCTCCCGAAACGCGGTAACAGCCGCCCGGCGAGCCGAGCAGCGACTCCTTCGAGCGTCCGCGCCGAAGCCAGTCGCGCCCGGGAATTCGGTGGGCGCCGTATGTCAGGAGAGCGCATGCAACCGGCTGCCATCCGTCCTTCGGCTCCTGCCTTGGTGATGAGTTCGACGGTCGGGCTGCCGTGATTCCCGGCGCCGGGCGAGAAACGATCCGATCTGTGAGGAAGTGAGGAACCATGGCGTTGTCCGGAAGATGTACAACGCAGCCGAGTCGGCTGATCGGCCGATCAGCGGAGCTATCGCAGATCGATCACGCGGTCAGTCGGGTATCGAAGGGCGACAGCGAAGTTCTCACGATCGTCGGCGAAGCCGGTATCGGAAAGACCAGCCTGCTCGGCGCGCTGTGCGAGCGTGCAGGCGCGGCCAAGTTGGATGTGTTGTCCGTGAGCGGATCGGAATTCGAGCGAGAAGTTCCGTTCGCCATGATTTCCGATGCGCTGGACAACTGGTACAAGTCGCGATCAGCGACCGTCGCGGCGAGTTCGCATTATTGTCCGGAAGACCTGGCTCCAGTCCTACCGTCCCTCCTGTCCGGTGACGTCCGACGTCCCTCCCACTCGGAGGCGCAGCGCCACCAGACCTATCGCGCGGTGCGGTCATTGCTTCGACTGAGCACACCGCGAAATGGGCTCCTGCTGGCATTGGACAACGTTCATTGGGCAGATCAGGCAACGACAGGGCTGGTCTGTTACCTGCTCAGACATCCGGTACCAGGTCTTCTACTTGCGCTTGCCTTCCGCCCAGCACAGGTCCCCCGCCAGATCCTGCACGCGATGCACCGGACCGGCGCGTCCAGCGTGGCGCGCGTGCTGCGGTTGGCGCCGTTGACGATCGAGGAGGCAGCGCAGTTCGTCGGAAGCGCTTCCGCATCGGTCCTGGTCCGCTCGATCCACGCGCAAAGCGGCGGCAATCCCTACTTCCTGGAACAGCTGTCGCGAGCCGTGCAGTTGTCGCCACCGTCGCCGACGGCGGTACCGAACGAAACCGACGAAGTAGACGTGCCCGATGCGCTGCGTAGGGCCGTCGGCTTGGAGCTGGACCGGTTGTCGCCCGGCGGGCTCGCAGTTCTACAGGCGTGTTCCGTCATCGGCGGACCGTTCGATGTGGATCTCCTCGCCGAGATCACGCGCCTCGACCGGACGGCCGTGCTCACCTTCGTCGACGAACTCGTCACCCACGACCTGCTCGAGGCGACCGCGGAAGCGAAATCACTCCGATTCCGGCATCCGGTGGTCAAGCGGGCGGTGTACGACGGCCTCTCCCCCGGTAAACGCATCGACGCACATTGGCGCGTCGCGAACTGGTTGGCGGACAAAGGAGCGCCGCTGGTCGATCGAGCGCACCACATCGAGCATTCGGCCGCCTTCGGCGATGAGGCGGCGGTCGCGGCTCTCGCCGACGCCGCACACGTCGTGTCGGCCTATGCTCCCGCGACGGCGGTGGGCTGGTATCGGGCGGCGCTGAAGTTGTTGCCGGACACGGCGGGAACGGATCGGCGCCTGCCGCTCGAGCTGTCGCTCGCCGGCGCGCTCGCCTCGGCGGGCCTGCTGCATGACAGTCGGGTGGCGCTGGACCGGATGCTCACGCGGCTTCCACGCATCGCATCCGATCGGTTACCGATCATTCGGATGATCGCCCGTGCGGAACATGGACTCGGGCGATCGGAGAACGCTCGTCAGCTTCTCCTCGACGCCCTCGGCCATGTGCCGGTGGGAAGCACCGAGTTCGTGCCGCTCCAATTGGCACTCGCCGAGAACAATCTCATGACCCGGCGATGGAACCGCGCGATCGATGCCGCTCGACAAGCCATCACGGAGGCCACAGCCATGGGCGACCCATCGGTTCTTCTCTCGGCGACCTCGCGCCTCGCCTGGTGCACTGGCTACGCGGCAGCGACCACCGAGGCCCGGTCGCTGATCGATACCGCCACCATGCAGCTGAATGCCCTCGAGGCGCAAGCCGATCCCCGGTTGTTGGAGGCGCTCGGAGATCTGGTGAACGCGGAGATAGCGGTGGATCGCTTCAGAATCGCTGACACGCATGTCCAACGCGGACTACGACTGGCACACGACAGCGGCCAAAGATACGCGTTCGGCTACTTCGCACTCGGAGCCGTGGCGACCAAACTATTTGTCGGCAATCTTCAGGGTGCCCGAGCGGCGGCCGCGGGCGCCATCGAAGCGGCCCGATCGCTCGACAACGATCAACTACTCGTAGCGGCGCAGAGCTTGCGATGCTGGAACGAAATTCAGCTCGGCAACATTTCCGTCGCACTGTCCGCGGGGAGAAGCGCGGTCGAGATCGCGGAGCGTACTCGGGGCGGACTGTTCAGCTGGCTGGCGCATGTCTGTTACGGCGACGCCCTGATCGAGTCAGGCGAGTTCGCGCGTGGGCGGCAGGAGATCATCTCCGCCTGCGGAGCGGAACTCGTCCATATTCCGCCCGCCGCCCGCCCGATTTGGCAATTCGCACTGGTGACGGCGGAGCTGGCACTGGGTGTGCGGAGCGTCGCGATAGCAAGAACTCGCCAGATGGAAGCGACCGCCGGAGTTTCGTTCTCCCGCCGGGGGTACGCCCACCTGTGCAGGTCTCGCATCCAACTCGCCGAAGGCAACCCCGTTGCGGCAGCAGCCAGTGCACTGCGGGCCGTGGACTGTTTCGACGAGGCGGACATGCGGTTATGGTCGGCTCGCGCCCGGCTCGTCTGCGGACAGGCACACGCGCGGGCCGGCTCGATGGCGGAAGCCGTCCGTGAGCTGGAGATCGCGCACGGTGTCCTGCACGAGGCTGCGGCAACCCGGCTTCGCGACGAAGCCGCGAGAGAACTACGCGCACTCGGACAGCGCGTGCGCCCCGGGCGTCCAACTGTCGGCGCCGCGGTTTCGTCACACTGTCGCCTGTCCGCGCGCGAGCGCGGGATCGCCGACCTGGTTTCGCAGGGATTGACCAATCGTCAGATCGCCGACCAGCTGTTCATCAGTGCAAAAACTGTTGAGAAGCATCTCGCACGGGTTTTCACCAAGCTGGGTGTATCGACGCGCGCCGCGGTGGCCGCGGCGGTCAGCCAACAGCGAGCCGAGGACGGATAGCTCGCGATAGCCGAAGAACACGTTGATTTCGCCTGTGGCAGGGCGACTTCTTCGGCAGGACGGGACCGCAGGCCATGCCGGATGCCTCGCGGGCCGAGCGGGGCCGGCGCAAGCGGGTCCCGATTTCGCCCGCAACGAACGAGTACACTGTCGCCGTGAAAGTTGCTGCGACGAGGAAGGCTCGGCTCTGCACGGCTCGTGTGCCGATGCCCAGGGGCCTGGATGTCCGGTGAAAGCCGACCACCACTGATCTTTCTACTGCGGAGAATCTCTCAGTTGATCGTGGAGGAATTGGTCCAGCGGCTCGGAGCCGCAGGGTACGACGATATCTCCGTAGCGCATCATGCGGTTTTCTACAACATCGACCGCAAGGATGGAAGCCGCTTGACAGACCTGGCCACTATGGCCGGGATGACTCACCAGTCCATGAGCGAACTGATCGGGACGCTTGTCCAGCTCGGCTATGTCGAGCGCAGGCCCGACCCGGCGGACGGCCGTGCTCGACTGGTGGTCTTGACCGCCTTGGGACAGGAGGCGGTAGCACTGGCCAGACGAGAGGTTGCCGACATCGACGCCGGATGGGTGGACCGGATCGGCCGGGGAGGCATCCGGGGCGATCTGTTCGTGGCTCTGCGGACGGCTCTCGAAGACTATGATCACGCGCGGTGACGGGGGCGAAGATCAACGGTCGCGCAGCGACGGACACGCCACCGACGGTGTCTCGACCCACTCGACATAAGCAGGATGCCTGCGTAAAATTGGCAATGGCTGCGCGGCATGCGAGCGCGCCGGGTGTCATCGCGGACTACCCGCGGTGACGTTCCGCCGAGGCGAATGGCCGACTCGAAGTTCTTGCCGCACAGAGCGGGTGTATCTGCGTTCGCACGGCACGCCTGACGTGTCGACTCCGCAGCGCGACACCACCCTGCCCTGATGCCGAGAATTCAATTCGCAAACATGCGACACCCGCCGAACGGAACACAAACATGAAGAAGTCGACAGCAGCGCTCGGTAGCGTGGCGTGGTTTTTTCTCGCCCCAGGGATCGTCGCAATCATTTTTCCGTGGTTGATAACCGGATGGCAGTTCGACAACGACGTCCCCGATCTGCTGCGAATCGCGGGAGTGGCCATGGCTTCCACCGCTCTGGCGACGTTGATTCACGCATTCGGCCGGTTCGTCGCCGAAGGACATGGCACGCCGGCCCCAGTCGCACCGCCCGTGCACTTGGTCATCGGAGGGCCCTACCGTTACGTTCGAAATCCGATGTACCTCGCCGTATTCAGCATAATTTTCGGTCAGGCGCTGATTTTCGGAAATTGCGGTCTCCTATGGTACGGAGCCCTCGTCATCTGCGCTTCGGTGATTTTTGTGCATGGCGTCGAAGAGCCTATTCTTCGCAACCAGTTCGGCGACGAGTTCGACCGGTATCGCCACAATGTTCGCGCCTGGCTGCCTCGGCCGCGGCCCTGGTACGCGCAACCGAGCAACCCCGAGACGCATCGATAAACGGGTCGAACCAACCTCGACCATGCCACCGCACGCCTGCCGAGCGGGCAACTGCCGGACCGGCCGACCACGGACATCACACTACGAACGCGGCCGCAGCGCCCAGCCGGGCCACCCCGCCGATTCGCCATTATATTCCACTTGGGCTATATTGCCGACATGGCATCTACGTTCGAGGCGTTGGCCGAGCCTCGCCGCCGGGAGATCCTCGACTTGTTGCGCGAGCGCGAGCGACTGGTGGGCGATTTGGTCGCGGAGCTGCGGTTGGCCCAGCCCACGGTTTCCAAACACTTGAAGGTCCTGCGTGGCGCGGGCCTGGTGGACGTACGCCAGGACGCGCAACGTCGTTGGTATCGGTTGCGGCCGGAACCGCTGGCCGAGATCGAGACCTGGCTCGCGCCGTACCGGCGGATGTGGGAAACCAGCCTCGACGCCCTGGAACGTCATCTCGACGCCATGCCCGACGAGAAAGGACACCGATGAGCGAGCCCCGAGCACGACTGCGCACCGTCGACGGCGCGCCCACCCTGCGGTTCGAACGCAGGCTGGCCCATCCCCCGGAAAAAGTGTGGCGCGCGATCAGCGATCCGAGCCGGATGTCCGCCTGGTTCCCCGCTGCTGTCACGACCGAACCGCGGCCCGGCGCCGCGATGCGATTCACCTTCGCCGACGCACCGGAGACAGCCGACAGCATGTCCCACGGCGAGGTGCTCGAATTCGACCCACCCAAGGTCTACATGTTCCGATGGAACCGGGACGTGCTGCGCTTCGAGCTGGTGGCCGATGAGGTCGGAACGCTGCTGATCTTCACCCATGTTCTCGGCGGCGGACCCGGCGCGCGGCTCGGCGCCGCGCGGTCAGCGGTCGGCTGGGACCGCTGCCTGGCGGCACTCACGGCCGCGCTCGGCGGTGGCCACGCCGAACCGGACACCACCTGGCTCGCCGATATCGAGTACTACACAGCGGAATTCGGGCTGGACACGGGCGACTGCGCCGAGGTCGCCGACGGCTATGCGCTGCGCTTCGCTCGCGACCTGGTGTGGCAGCCGCTGGATCGGCTGTGGTCGCTGCTCACCGAGGAGCAGACTCCGACCGTGGGCGGCCCGCCGCCGATCCGGGCGACCAACGCGCACGTCGAGGCGGGTGAGCTCGTCGGTGTCGAGCCGCCTCGGTGGCTGGAGTACGAGTGGCGGCACGACGACGCGGTGGCAGGCACCGTGCGCTGGTCCTTCGAAGCCGATCCCGACCTCGGCGTGCGGGTGGAGCTGACCCAGAGCCTGCCGGAAGAACTGGCTAGGCTACGGCCCCAACTGCTGGCCGCCTGGCACGTCCACCTGGAAGTCTTCTTCGCCGCTACCCGAGGAGACATCCGGTGCCCTTGGCCCGCCGAACGCGTCGCCGCGCTCGCCGAACGGTATGCGGCGGACCTCGGCGAATGATCAGGCCGACCATCGCATGAACGCCGAACCGCCGGTCGCGCAACGGCGGGGCTTGGTGAGTCAGTCGCCACGACGCTTCCGCTGACACTGAAGAGGCGCTCCGGCGGGGCATCCGCGCCCGTCCGAATGAGCGGACGTACGCGACCGAGGCCTCTGCCATCACTGAATCGCCAGTGCGACGGATCACCTTCCCGGATGAATTGCGATGCGGCACTGAGCCGATAAAACACCTACGGGGACGACGAGGGCGGCCATGACGAAACACGGTCGAGAGGCGCCTGCCGAGCGGCGCGAGCAAGCCCCGGACCGACGCAGCCGCCGCGGACAGCTCCGCGTTCACCGATCGGGCGACTCAAACCGCCCCACCACGGCGCCGGAACTGCTTACGATCCCGTAGCTACATCGGAAAACATGCACCTGACCGGCGCATAGCCGACCCGCGTGCCCGCACGCACCGGCGACGAGCCTTCTCTTCTGGAGTCATGCCCTTTGTCCACGCCACAGTCCCCGCAACCCACTTCTGAGAGCACGAAAAGCTGTCCAGTTCAGCACAATTCGCCACTAGACACCGACGGGCCACGGGTCGCGTTGTACACGGAGGCATTCGCCGCGGACCCGCATCACGCCTACCGTGAGATGCGCCGCCGGTACGGCTCGCTCGTGCCGATCGAACTGGCGCCGAATGTGCCCGCGACGTTGGTGATCGGTTACTACACGGCGCTGCGAATCCTCAACGACCCGGTGCACTTTCCCTCGGACCCACGCACGTGGCAGCAGGGCATTCCCGGTGGCTGCCCGATCCTGCCGATGATGGAGTGGCGGCCGAACGCGCTGCGCAACACCGGATTCGAGCACCAGCGCTACCGGCAGGTGAATGTCGCCGCTATCGACGCGGTCGACCTGCACGCACTGCACGCGACGACCGAACAGATCGCGGGCCCGCTGATCAACGCCTTCTGCCAGGACGGTGCGGCGGATCTGATCAGCCAGTACGCGTTCCCGCTCACATTCGCGGTGCTCAATTCGATGCTCGGCTGCCCGCCGGAGATCGGGCAGCACGTCGCGATCGGCATGGCCGCCATCTTCGAGGGCGTCAACGCGGACAAGGGCAACGCGATGCTCGCCGACGCGCTGTTCGACCTGGTGCAGATGAAACGGCGGAGTCCGGGGGACGACATCACGTCGCGACTGCTGCGGCACCCTGTCGGCCTCGACGACATGGAGATGATCCACCAGTTGGTCACCCTGTACGGGGCGGGTATCGAGCCACAGCAGAACCTGATCGCCAACACCTTGCGGCTGATGCTCACCGACCGCCGATTCGCGGGCGGGATATTCGGCGGCAGCCTGTCCACCCGCGACGCACTCGACGAGGTGCTGTTCGACGACCCGCCCGGCGCCAACTACTGCTTCAGCTACCCGAAACAGCCGATCCTCATCGACGACGTGTGGTTGCCCGCGCACCAGCCGGTCGTGATCAGCATGGCCGCGTGCAACAACGATCCGGCGATCCACACCGGCCAGCACACCGACAGCCGGGCGCACCTGGCCTGGGGAGCCGGACCGCACTCCTGCCCCGCCAAATCGATGGCGTACCTGATCGCGCAGGACGCCATCGACCAACTACTGGATGCCCTGCCCGAGATGCGACTGGCGGTCGAGCCGGAAGAGCTGTCCTGGCGACCTGGACCGTTCCACCGTGCCCTCGTGTCGTTGCCCGTCGTCTTCCCGGAATCCCCGCCGATGCCCGGGTTCGGGTAGCCGAACGGCGGTGGCGCCGCACGCCGAGTCCGGTGCGCGGCCGTGACGGCGATCGATGAATTTTATTCGCCCTGATCGTGATTCGTGAAAATCCGGGCGCGATGGCGGAGAATCCACGCGGCAGCCACGAGCCGCTCATCCGATCGATCCCGTCAGGAGCACATGTGACCACATCCGTTCCGGTGAACCTCAAGCACGCGCGCGATATCCATCCCGACATCGACGTGCCGCTGGTTCGAGACGCCATCCACCCGGAGCGGACGCTGTGGTCACCCGCCGAGTTACACCGGTTGACCAGCTCGGTGGCCGCGGAATTGGCCACGCCGCTGCTGGACATCGTGCGCTTCGACGCCGAGCAGCGCTGGTGGACCCGCCTGGCCCTGACCATGGGCGTGGAGTTGTGGCTGCTGTCCTGGGCTCCTGGGCAGGGCACCGAACCGCACGACCACGGCGGCGCGTCCGGCTCGTTCACCATGACCGTGGGGGAACTCAGCGAGGAATATCTGCATCTGGGCGGGACGGTCCAGAAGGCGGAACGCCGGGCAGGTGACACGGTCGGATTCGGTCCCGATCGAGCGCATCAGCTGCGCAACGACAAGCCGTGGCCCGCCGCGTCGGTGCACGCGTACTCTCCCCCGCTTCGACCGGTCCGCGAATACCGTACGCTGGCTGACTTCGCAGGGACGTCAGCGAGCGGAGTGGATGCACGATGAGTACAGGCGCCGAGGACATGGTGACCAGGGCCAGAGCGCAGCTGGAACGGGTGACGCCGGAGCAGGCCGCCGCGGTGCAGGCCGAGGGCGGACTGATCGTGGACATCCGGCCGCACGCGAACCGCAGTGCCGAGGGTGAGATACCCGGGGCGGTCGTGGTCGAGCGGATCGTCCTGGAGTGGCGCCTCGACCCGAACGGCGACCACCGGCTGCCTGGCGTCGCCGCCGACACCCCGGTGGTGATCGTGTGCAACGAGGGCTACGCCTCCAGTCTCGCGGCCGCCGACGGGCTGCGTCTGGGACTGCGTCAGGTGACCGACCTCGTCGGAGGGTTCCGAGCCTGGAAGGCGGCGGGCTTGCCGGTGGTCCCGGGCGGAAGCCCGGCCGTGCCGTAGCCGACCTGCGCCGCACCGTCAGTAGACGTACACCACCGCGTTCTCGCCGCCGCTGCACGTGACGACCTGGCCTTCGGGCAGGCAGTTCATGGTGTAGCTGCGGCCGGTGACCGGGCTGGTCGCGACGACCGAGCGCGGCGCGTCACGAGTCGCGTTCTGCGTCTGGCCGAGTGCGGCATAGGCTCTGCGCACCTCCTCGGCGAACGCGCAGCTGGTCACGGCGGTACCCGTCGCCGACTGGGTGAACGTCCCGGCGGCGGCCTGCCCCTGGCCGCACGGCTTCGCGCCCGCGGGCAGCGTGACCTGGGTCGGCTTCGCCGAGGTCGACGTGGCCGACGGGGCCGATGTGCGGCTCGGCGCCCGAGTGGTGGGCCCGGCCACCGGCGCGGACTCCTCGGAGTGCGCGGCGGCGGAGGTCGTCTCGACTTGCCCGCGGCCGAACGATTGCCAGGCGATCGCGCCGCCGACGGTCAGCGCGACGATGGCGAAAACGGCCACCATGATGGGCAGCGCTATGGAGCGACTCGGACGAGACTCGGAGTAATCGGGTTCGTCGTACTCGTCATAGCCGTACTCCGGTTCGTCGCGGCCCAGGGGGCGGCCGGTGCGCGCGGGGTAATCGCCATGCGGCGGATAGTCGGTGCGAGCCGCGTGCGCGTGGTCCTCCGCCGGCGCCAGATACTGGGTCGGGGCCGAGTCCGGTGCGGGAAGGCGGTCGGACGTGTCGTGCGGTGCGGGTGGCTGTTCTCGATCCGGATACTGCGGGTAGTTCCCGAGCCCAGGATGACTTTCGGCGAAGACGTTTTCGGTGGCCTGCGAATAGGGTTGCGGCGGCGTATCGGAATACGCCTGCGCCACAGTCGGTTCCGCGTATACCCGCGTGGAATCAGGATCGGCGTACGCGGAGTCATCCGGCTGTCCCGGGTACGCGGCATCGAAAACCCCCGGCGCGGCTGAACCCTGCCCGAACACCTGCGATGGCGGCGCGGCAGGCTCCGGGTACACCCGAGTGGAATCAGGATCGGCGTACGCGGAGTCGTCCGGCTGTCGCACGTACGGGGAATCGAAATGCTCCGGCGCGGCGGAATCGGCGTAGCCCTGCGGGTACATCGGAGTCGGGCGGGCGGAGGGCTGCGGCGCTTGCGGAAACACCTGTGTCGGCGGCGCGGCAGACTCCGGCGCCTGCGGATATCCCGCCGCCTCCAGATACGCCTGGGTTTCCGGATACAGGTGCGCGTCCGGGAAGGGACGTATCGGAGGCAAGTCCACCTCCGGCGGGAACGGGGCTCGCGGCGGCTCCGGCGCGTCGGCAGACGGAAGCGGCGTGAACTGGAACTCCGTCGGCCGGACCACCGTCGGCGCGCTCGGATGGATCACGGGCAGCTCGCCGGTCGATTCCGGCGCGACCGCCGCACCGGCCTGCTGCGACCGGTCGGGCGCGCGCACCACCAGCGTCGGCCCGGTGGCAGGCGCCGAGGTGAGGGCGGCGCGGGCAGCCCTGGCCAGCGCGGTCGCGGTCGGGTAGCGGTCGGCCGGGTCCTTGGCCATACCGCGGTTCACCACCTCGTCCAACGCGGCGGGAATGCCACTGGCCTGCGCGCTCGGCCGCGGCGGCGGATCGGACATGTGCGATTTGATCAGCACGTTCATGCTGGCCGCCGGGAACGGCGTCGCTCCGGTCAGGCACTCGTGCAGCACGCAGGCCAGCGAGTAGACGTCGGCGCGGCCGGTCACCGGGCCGACGTCGAAGCGCTCAGGAGCCATGTAGATGTAGGAGCCGACGGCCATGCCGACCAGCGTCACCGCGCTGTCGCCTTCGGTATGCGCGATACCGAAATCGGCTAGATACGCGAAATCCGCGTCCGTGACAAGGATGTTCGCCGGTTTCACGTCGCGATGCACCAGATTGTTCGCGTGCGCGGCGTCGAGCGCCGAAGCGATCTGCTCGATGATGCCGACGGCGCGAGCGGGGCTCAGCGGGCCCTTGCCGCGCAACAGGGTGCGCAGATCGACGCCCCGGACCAACCGCATGTCGATGAACAGCACCCCGTCGATGACGCCCCAGTCGTGGATCGGGATGACGTGCGGTTCGGCCAGCCGTGCCGCGGCTTGCGATTCGCGCCGGAAACGCAGTTGGTACATCGGGTCTTTGGCGAGTTCTTCAGAGAGCAGCTTGACCGCGACCACCCGGTCCTTGACCGTGTCGTACGCCTCGTATACCTCCCCCATTCCCCCCTTGCCCAGCAACGACCGCAGTTCGTACGGCCCGAACCGCGTCCCGGTTCTCGGCCCAGGTTCCTGCACCCGTCATCCTCCGCATCCCGGGCCTGGAACGCACACCGAGATCACGCGGTACGCGACCGGAGCCTGCCCGTCATAGATTGGATTCTCCGGGTGTCACCACCCCGTGGTCAAACGCGAACACGATCGCCGCGGCCCGATCCCGCAGCTCGAGCTTGCCGAAGATATGCCCCACATGGCTTTTCACGGTCACTTCCGAGATGCCGAGTTCACGAGCGATTTCCGCGTTCACCCGGCCGCGCCCGATCAGTTCGAGCACCTCGTATTCGCGCGCGGTCAGCTCGGACAGGCGTGCATCCGTGGTGGTGCGCACCGGGCGTACGGTGCGGTAGGCCGACAGCACGCGGCCGGTCACCGCGGGGTCGAGCCAGGCGCCGCCGCCCGCGACCATCCGTACCGCGCGAATGAGGTCCTCGGCGGGCGAGTCCTTGAGGATGAATCCGGCCGCGCCCGCGCGCAGCGCTCCGGACAGCAACTGATCGTCGTCGAAAGTGGTGAGCACCAGGACCGGCGGAGCCCCGTCGCGCGCCCGCAGCATCCTGGTCGCGTCGATACCGCCGACCCGTTTCATCCGCAGGTCCATCAGCACCACGTCGGGGCCGACCTCCGCGACGGCGGCGGGCACCTCGTCGCCGTCGGCGCATTCGGCGACCACGAATCCGTCCCGCCTGCGCAGGATGCGCCGCAGACCGCCGCGCACGAGTTCCTGGTCGTCGACCACCAGCACGGTTACGGCGTCCTCGCCACTGGCGGGTGTCGGCACGCTCACGACCGCACCCCCGTGGCGTTCGGCTCCGACCTGCACGACGGCACGCTCCGTTCTCGGTTCACTCGCCGGTGAACGCGCACAACGCCACCTCGTCGGCCGGACCCGACAACGCCCGATGCTCCGGCTCGCCGACGCTCGCTCACGAAACCTCCCGGCCGGTGGTGGAGGTTCCCGGCAGCACCGAACACGAGAATCCGCCGCGACCGGGCGCGAGCGGAATACCTGCTCGCACCGACCAGCCGCGGCCGGACGGGCCCGCCGTCATGCGGCCGCCGAGCAGTTCGGCGCGCTGCCGCATACCGGACAGACCCATGCCCGCGCCGCGCTGGGCGGGCAGCCCGGCGGGCACCGTGTTGTCCACCGTGAGGGTGACCATCGTCGTGTCCACCGCGACCCGGATCCTGGCGGACGCGCCGTGCGCGTGTTTGACCACGTTCGCCAGCGACTCCTGGCCGATCCGGTACAGCGCGAGCCCGACCGCGGGCGACACCGCGCCGAGATCGCCCTCGCGGTCGTAGCGCACGTCCAGACCGGCCCGCACGAAATCGCCGACCAGATCCTCGATGTCCTCCACACCCGGTTCCGGCGCCTGCTTCCAGGGGCGCGCGTCGAGCAGGCCCACCGTGCGGCGGATGTCGGCCATCGCCTGCCTGCCGAGCCGTTCGGCGTCGGTCAGCGCTTCCACGGCTTCGTCCACGTCGCGGTCGGTCTGCAGCGCGTGCCGGGCGGCGGTGAGATGCAACAGCGTGACGCTCAGCGAGTGCGCGATCACGTCGTGCACTTCCCGGGCGATCCGGCGTCGCTCCTCGTCGGCGGCCTGCGCGGCGCGGATGTCCTGATACCCGCGTTCCTGGTAGAGGAAGCGGCGCTGGTACTGCAGCATCAACCCGGCCATCCAGCCGAAGGCGATGCCGACCAGATAGGTCGGCAACCCTTCGGTCACATGGCCGATCACGGCGAAAGCGACCAGTTGCAGCATCATCGCGATGGTGACCGGGATGCTTACCCGTTTCGGCGCGATCGCCGCGATCTCGCCCGCGGCGGCCACCAGGACGAACGGCGCGAAATCGGCCTCGACCGGTTGAGCGAGGAACAGCGCCTCGGCCGTCATCGCCATCGCGCCGAGCAGCAGCGGGCGCGGCAACACGCCGAGCAACGCGTGCAAGGGACCGAAAGCGCAGGTCAGTAGCACCGCCACGATCGGAAGCAGGGTCGGGAAATAGCTGTGCCGCTGGATCGCCGCCGCGACCGCCACGGCGAAGACCGCGATGTCGACGCTGACGATCACCGAGGGCGGGTAGTCGTAGGGCAACTCCTCGACGCTGCGCCGGAAGGCCGCGACCGGATCGCGCGCGAACTCGGCCCACCGCTCCCCGACACGCCGCACCGAGGCCGGCACGCGGCCCGCGCGAGGCGTACCTGGCGATGCTTCGGATACGCCGGTCGAACCCATTCTGTAAGGCTAGCCGCCTGATCCGGGCGGGTACATCGTCCCGCGAGCGGGCCGCCGCTCCTACCGTGGTCGGAGACGCATTCGGGTCCCTGGCACGACGACAACAAGACGGTCGCGTCCGTAGCGTTGGCGGTATTCACAGAGGAAGGCGATGGCCATGTCCTGGACGGATCAGCACGCTCGAACCGACATCGTGCACACCGTACTCACCCGCGCGGCGCTCGACCCGGCCGATCCCGACCTGTTCGCGGGACTCCCCGATCTGGATCGGCTGTTCGGCGGCGAGGACGGGCTCCTGCTCACATTGCGCTACCGGTGGAATCTCCACTTCGCCGGGAAACTCGACCAGGGATCGACGGCGATGGAGGCCTATCTCGAACTGGCGGCCGAGCAGCCGGTGCTGCGCGCGGTGCTCGACGCACAGTATCGTCGCCGCAAACTCGCGTCGGAGGCCATGGCGCGGTAACGCGCGACGAGGAACGAAGAACTTTGATCGACCATACGGAGCGGGGGACGACGATGCCGGAACCGGCAATGCTGGAACTATCGGGCGTGACGAAGGAGTATCGGGTCGGCGGCCAGGCGGTCCGCGCCCTCGATGACGTCGCATTGCGCATCGAGACAGGGGAATTCACCTCGATCATCGGGCCGTCCGGTTCCGGTAAGAGCACCCTGTTGCATCTGCTCGGCGCGCTGGACAGTCCCGACGCGGGCTCGATCCGGTTCCGGGGCGAGGAGATCGGCGTGCTGGACGAGGAGCAGCAGTCGGAATTCCGGCGTCACCAGGTCGGATTCGTCTTCCAATTCTTCAACCTGCTGCCCACGCTCTCGGCGTGGGAGAACGTGGCGATACCGAAACTGCTGGACGGCACGGGTTTGCGCAAGGCCAAGCCGCGCGCCCTGGAGTTGCTCGACCGGGTGGGCCTGGCGGCGCGGGCCGAACACCGCCCAGCCGAATTGTCCGGCGGGCAGATGCAGCGGGTGGCGGTGGCGCGGGCGTTGATCATGGACCCGCCGCTGATCCTGGCCGACGAGCCCACCGGCAATCTCGACTCCAAGACCGGCGCCGCCATCCTCGAGTTGCTCGGCGAGATCGCCGCATCGGGTAGTTCGGTGGTGATGGTGACCCACGACATGGGCGCGGTGACCTACTGCGACCGTGTGATCACCCTGCGCGACGGCCGGATCGGGTCCAACGACAAGGTCGAGCGGACGGTCAACGCGTGAACGGTCGGCGGCGCGGCGTGGACATGCGGGCGAGAAGGGAAACAGCATGATCGGCGCGGCGTGGGATCGCCTGCGGCTGTTCAACATCGGCGAGCTGCTCGCCCATCGCGGCCGCACCTTCATGTCGCTGATCGTGATGGGCGTGTCGGCGTCGCTGCTGGTGGCGGTGCTGAGCATCTCCGGATCGGTCACCGGCTCGGTGGACAGACTGACCCGCGGCCTGGGCGGGAAGGCGCAGCTGGAGGTCAGCGGGATCACCGACGCGGGATTCGACCAGCAATTGCTGCGGCGGATCGCGACCACACCCGGCGTCGCGGTGGCGGTGCCGATGCTGCGGGCGCAGATCGGCACCGGCGCCGACCGCGCGCTGCTGATCGGCGCCGACTCGAACATCGGCGCGCTGGGCAGCGAATTGACCGCGCCGATGAGCGCTTTCACGGGGAAGCTGCTCTCGGTGCCCAATGGGGTGCTGGTGGGCACCGGGCTCGGCCGCACCGAGGGCGAGCAGTTCGCGCTGGGCGGCACGACGGTCACGGTCGCGGGTGTCCTCGACGCGGAGACCTCCCGGAAACTCGACGACGGCCACCTCATCGCCGCCCCGCTCGGGCTGGCGCAGAAGATCACCGACCGCGCCGGGCGGCTGGACTCGGTGCAGATCATTCCCGCTCAGGGCGCCGATCTCGGACAGGTGCGCGCGGCACTCACCGACGCGGTGGACGGCCGCGCGGTGGTGGCCGAGCCGAGTCTGCGCACCGCGCAGGCGGGCGGCGCGGTGCAGATCGTCCGCTACTCCACCACTATGGCGTCGGCGGCCGCGCTGATCGTCTCGGCGTTCCTCATCTACAACGCGATGAGCATGGCGATCGCCCAGCGCAGGCCGATGCTCTCGCTGCTGCGCGCGATCGGCGGCAAGCGCGGCCCGATGGTGCGCGACCTGCTGGCCGAGGCGGCGCTGCTCGGCGTGCTCGGCGGCGCGGTCGGCGCGGCGCTGGGTGTGTTCATGGGCAGCATCGCGATCGGCACACTGCCCACCGCGATCGTGCAGTCCGTGGAGGCCCGCACCGAATACTCGGTGCCCTGGTACGTGATTCCGTTCGCCGTCGTGGCCTGCGTGTTCACCAGCGTGCTCGCGGCCTCCCTCGCCGCCCGCCAGGTGTACAAGGTCCAGCCCATCGAGGCGCTGGCTCCGGTCGGAGCGGGCCGGACCGACACCGCGAGCCCGCTGCTGCGCTGGCTCGCCGTCATCGCAGGTGGCGGGCTGGCCGGGGCGGCGGTGCTGATCGCGAGCAGCGATCTCGGCCGCTACTCGCTGACCGCGATCTCGATGTCGTTCATCGCCGCGATCCTGATCTGTTTCGCCGCGACCGGCCCGATCGTGCGGGCCGCGGCGGGGATCGCGCGCTGGTTCCGCGCTCCCGGCGCCCTGGGCGCGACCACGCTGGAGCGTTCGCCGCGGCGCGTGTGGGCGACGGCGATGACGGTGATGATCGGTGTCGGGGCCACCGTCGGCATGAGCGGCGCGTCCAGCAACATGATCGACTCGGCCACGGTCACTTTCACCGATCTGGCCCGCAACGACGTCTACGTCAGCCCCGCCTCGATGGCGCAGTTCCCGACCGGGCCGCTGCTGCCCGCGGATCTGGCGGGCAAGCTCGCGGCGGTGCCCGGCGTCGCGCATCTCAGCCCGGCGCAGATGGCCTTCGCCACGCTGGGCGGCAGTCGCGTGATGCTGCAAGGGTTTCCGCCCGACGCCAGGGAAACGCGGATGCGCATGCTCACCGACGAATCGGTCGCCCGGCTGTCGGCCGGGGAAGGCGTGGCCATCTCGCGCGACGTGGCGCGCTCACTCGGCGTCGGCGCGGGCGCGGAACTGACCCTGCCGACCCCGACCGGCCCCCACACCGTGCGTGTGTTGCAGGTGATTCCGTACTTCTCCGCCATCGCCGGCGTGGTGATGATGGACCTGAACCTGATGCGCAGCTGGTACGAACGGCCCGGGGAGACGGTCATCGCGGTCGACATCGCACCGGGCGCCGACCGCGCGGCGGTGTTCGCGGCGATACGGCAAGTGGTGCCGCCGGAGTTGAACGTGGACACCGGCGCGGACACGGTGGTGGCCGCTTCGTCGAGCATCCGGCAGGGCATGGCGATGAGCAACGCCATTCTCTGGATCGTGGTGCTGGTCGCCACGGTCGCGTTGCTCAACACGTTGATGCTCTCGGTGCTGGAGCGCCGCAGGGAACTCGGCGTACTGCGTGCCATGGGCACCGGGCGCAAGTTCCTGATGCGCTCGGTGCTGGCCGAGGCCGCCGGTATCGGGATCGTCGGCGCGGTGCTGGGTCTGGCGCTCGGCGCGTCGGTGCAGTTCCTGGGCACGGTCGCCATCGGACACGCCCTGACCATCGACGTGGCCTACCGGCCGAGCCCGATGCTGCTGGTCTACGCCGTGATCGCGCTGGCGCTGGCGCTGCTCGGGTCGATTCCACCCGCGTTGCGCGCGGCCCGGCTGCCCATCGTGGAGGCGCTGGCCGTCGACTGAGACTCCGGGTTCACAGCGGCAGGTCGGCGAACCAGGCCTTGAATTTCGCCGAGGTGATGCCGAACCCGGAGTTCGGCATGCTGTCGGTGAGGGTCACCGTGGCGAACAGCAGGTAGTTCGACCGGGCCGGGTCGTCGGCGAAGTCGACGACGAGATAGCCGTCCGGCAGTCCGCTCGCTTTCTCCTGCCACCGGTAGGTCGAATACGACTCGCCGTTGTTGCGTTCGGTCGTCGCGGTATTCGACGGCAGGTCCCGCACCGCGGCCTGGGCGTCGGCGGACGACTTGAAGCCGATGAGGACGTAGTCGGGCTCGTCGATCGGTGTGCCCCAGCAGTTCCAGGCCGTCGCCCAGTTCGGGAAGTCGGGTACGCCGTTGGCGCTGGACACCTTGCCGCCCGGCTTGGCGGTGCCGAGGAAGCAGGTCTTGCCGCGATAGCCCGGTCCGGAGCCGATGTCGTATTTCGTATCGACGCCTTGCGGCAGCAGCTTCGGGAACGCTTCGGCGAGTTTGTCCGCGGCGGACGGGCCCGACGGCGTCTTGGTGGGGAGGTCGAGCGGCGAGGCGGAATTCGAGAATCCGACCTTCGCGACGACGATGCCGACGCCGACCAGCAGCGCCACGATCACCAGGACGATGGTCACGATCAGGCCGGTATTGGAGCGGCCCTGCGACGGATAACTCGGCTGGTGGGGCGGATAGGCGATCGGCGCCGGAGCCGAAGGCGGCGGCGCCGCAGGGTAACTCGGCTGCGGAGCCGCCGCGGCGTAGCCATTGGACGCCGAGAACTGCTGGCCGCTCATGGGGTTCGGGTTGTACTGCGGTGGAGCGGTATAGCCAGGGGCGGACGCGGTGGGGACGTAGGTCGGCGGACTCGCCTCCGGCCCGGGATAGGCCGGTTGCGCGAGGACGGTGGGCGCGGGCTGCGGTTGGTACTGCGCGGCCACCACCGTCGGAGCGGGCTCGGTGAGCGCTCGCCGCGCGGCCGAGGCGAATTCGACGCAGGAGACGTATCGGTCGTCGGGTCGCTTCGCCATGGCCTTGGCGATCACCGCGTCCAGCGCGGGCGACAGACCGGCGCGCCGGGCCGCGACGGAGGGCGGCGGCAACTGGAGGTGGCCGCGGATGATGTCGGCGGGGGCGGGCGCGTCGAACGGGGCGACGCCGGTCAGCAACCAATACAGCGCGCACGCCAGCGAGTACTGATCGGAGCGGTGGTCCAGGTGGGCCCCGGTCATCTGCTCGGGCGAGGCGTAGGCCAGCGTCGCGGTGAACATGCCGGTCTGGGTCAGGTGGGTGGAATCCTCACGCAGCCGGGCGATGCCGAAATCGGTGAGGAAGACCCGCTCACCGTGGCCGCCCACCGCGCGGGCCAGCATGATGTTCGCCGGCTTGACGTCGCGGTGCAGCACCCCCATCCCGTGCGCGTAGTCCAGGGCGGACGCGACGCCTTCGACGATCTGCACGGCGCGCTCCGGCGGCAGGTTCTGCGGGTTCACCGTGGCCGCGTCGACGCCGTCGACGTACTGCATGGAGATCCACAGCTGCTCGTCCTCGGTGCCGCGGTCGTACACCGCGACGATGTTCGGATGGTCCAACTGCGCCGCCAGGTCCGCCTCCCGCTCGAAGCGGGCCCGGACCTCCACGTCGGTGAACAGCTCCCGGTTGAGCAGTTTGAGCGCGGTCTGCCGAGGAAGTCTGGGATGACGGGCGAGATACACCGATCCCATGCCGCCCTGACCGAGGAGCTTCTCTATGGTGAACCCGGCGAACACCGCACCGCTGTCGAGCAACACGCCCCCTTCAGGTGACCGCTTTCCTACCGATCCTGGAGCCTACCGGGTGACGCCGTGGCCACGGGGTTTCGAATTCTCCGGGAAGATCGGCAAAACTATGTTCGAGACATCGTGCCGTCGACGCCGCCGCGCGCCGCGGTGATGTCTCTCGTCCGGTCACCGACCGGACGGGCCCGATGAGATATTTTGCACCGCCGTTCTACAGCGCGACGCGTCACCGGTGGTGGGGAGGACTCGGTGGTGAGGTCGACGGGATCCGCTTCGTCGTGTCGTTCGGTGCTGCGCGCCGCAGCGATGGTGGTGCTGCTCACGCTGACTTCGTGCACGCTGCTTCCCGGCAATCGGGCCGACACCGATCCCCCTGCGGTCGTCGTCGACACCGCGGGGGCGTGGCGGCCGCGGCTCGCCATATCCATGCCCGACTCGCTGGCCGCCGATTTCACCCAGTTACAGCCCCAGCTCGGCGGACAGGTCGGCATGGCGATCATCCCCGTCGGCGGGGGCCGGATGACCGTCTTCGGCGACTGGGTCAGCGGCATCGCGTGGTCGACGATCAAGGTGCCGCTCGCGATCGCGGCGCTGCGGCACGACCCGCACGAGGGCATCATCCACGACGTGGAGGCGGCCATCACGTGGTCGGACAACGACGCCGCAGAGGCGCTGTGGCAATCGCTCGGCGATGGGCTGGAAGCGGCCAAGGCGGTGCAGGACGTGATCGACGAGGCGGGCGACGCCACGACCGGGGTGGCGGGCCCGCGCACCACCTTGGACTACACCTCCTTCGGCGGCACCGAATGGACGCTGGCCAATCAAGCCCGCTTCGCCTCCCGGCTGCCGTGCCTGCCCGAGTCGTTCCAGGTCACCGAGCTGATGACGAAGATAACGCCCGAGCAGGCATGGGGTCTTGGCGTCCTGGAGGGCACGGCCTTCAAAGGCGGCTGGGGTCCCGACGACGACACCGGCGTCTACACCGTCCGCCAGTTCGGCCTGGTGCCGGTGCGGTCCGGCATGGTCGCCGTCGCGCTGGCGGCGACGGCCGATTCCGGCAGCTTCGACGACTCCACCACCATCCTGAGCCGGATGGCGCGGATGCTCGGCAGTCATCTCGACGAACTGCGCGGCGGGTCCTGCCCGCCGATGTGACCCGGCTCAGCCCGGGGTGACCAGGCCGGTTTCGTAGGCCAGCACCACGGCTTGCGCCCGGTCGCGCAGATTCAGCTTCGAGAACACCTTGGAGACATGGGTTTTCACGGTTTGCTCGGCCACGAACAGGGTTTCGGCGATCTCGGAGTTCGACATGCCTTTCGCGATCAGTTCCAGCACTTCCCGCTCCCGGGGAGTCAGCGCGGACAGCTGCGGCGACGGCTTGGCGCGGGCGGCGCTGCGGCGGCGGGTGACGTCGGCGATGAGTCTGCGGGTGACCGTGGGCGCGAGCAGCGCCTGACCGTCGGCGACCACCCGCACCGCGCGGACCAGTTCCTCGGCGGGCGCGTCCTTGAGCAGGAACCCGCTGGCGCCGAGGCTCAGCGCCTCGTAGACGTAGTCGTCGATGTCGAAGGTGGTGAGCATCAGCACGCGCACCGGCGGGTCGAACCCGGCCGCCAGGATGGCGCGGGCCGCGTCGAGCCCGTTCATCTCCGGCATGCGCACATCCATCAGCACGACGTCCGGGCGCAGCCGCTTCGCCTCGGCCACCGCGACCTTGCCGTCCGCCGCGTCGCCCACCACGCTGATATCCGGCTGCGCGGCCAGCAGCGCCCCGAACCCCTGACGGACCATCGCCTGGTCGTCGGCGATCAACACCGTAATTGCCACCAGCTCACCCTAATTGCCCCGTACGACTGCGCGTCGCGCCGACCGGACGCACGAGCATGCCAGGGGCCCACTGTCCCGACTGTGCATCGACGGGCACGCTCGGCCCGTGTCCGAGGCCGGCACATCTGATCGCCGCTCGGGCGCTGCGGCCACGGTCTGCTCTGATGCGATGTCTCGACACCGCTCAACTCCCGATTCGGGGTCGTGCCCGGCAGCCTCGGGCGCTTTGTGCAACGGCGGCACATGCCTTCCGTCGCTGACTCCGATCGGCATCCGCAGGAACCCGCAGCACACTGCGCATCCTCCCGGCGGTGCTCAGCGTCCTGGTTCGCCGTGCACCGCGCCGGCACCGACAACTGCGGCAGCCGCTTCCGGCACGGTGAGCGGGAAGCGCGCGTGGACCCGGAATCCGCCGTCCGCGCGCGGCCCCGCCGTCACCTCGCCGCCCACGGCCAGCGCTCGCGCCTGCATACCCGCGATGCCGTGGCCGCCGTTGCCGACCGTCCGGGCGGGCGTGGCCCCCGGCTCGTTGTCGACGTCGAGCCGCAGCTCCGCGTCGCGGGCGATACGCACCTGGACCGGCGCGCCCGGGGCGTGCCGGGAGGCGTTGGACAGTGATTCCTGCACGACGCGGAACAAGGCGAGGCCGGTGGTCTCCGGGATCGTGTCCAGCGCACCCTCGACGGTCCACTCGATGCGGACACCAGCGCGGCGCGCGCCTTCGAACAGGCCGATCACGTCGGCCGCCTTCGGCTGGGGCGCGTGCTCGGGCAACTGGCCGTCGCTGCGCAGCACACCCAGCATGCCGCGGATCTCGTTGAGCGCTTCGCGCGCCGTGGCGCCGATCGACTCGAACTCGGCGCGCGCGGCCGGGGTGACGCCCTCGACCCGGTACGGCGCGGTCTGCGCCTGCACTACCACCAAGGACATGTGGTGGGCCACGACGTCGTGCAGATCGCGGGCGATGCGCGCCTTCTCCTCCAAGATGGCCCTGCGTGCCCGCTCGAGTTCGTTCTCCTCCTCCTGGCGCACCAGCTGTCGCCGCGACAGTGCCAGCCAGCGGACGAGCAGTCCGAACAGCACCAGCGCGGCCAGCGCGATCGGCCAGCCCCACGCGGCGTTCGCGAACGCTTCGCCCTCGCCGGGCATGGTGGTCGCGAACAGCAGCGCGGTCGCCGCCCAGGACACCGCCACGATCTGTCCCGGGGCGCACAACGCCACCGCGAACAGCAGCACCAGCACACAGAGCACGTGCACGACCTGGAACGGCAGGTCGTTGTTCTGCTGATGCGGGATCGCCAGCGCGATCACCAGCGCGGAGCCCGCCGAGATGGCCCAGCCCAGCGCCGGGTTGACCCGGACGAGCAGCACCGGGAACGCGGCGAGCGCCGCGATGAACGGCTGCGCCGCGGCGGGCACCGCGTGGGTCAGGTGCAGGGTCGGCCAGGCCACCGCGTACCAGATCAGCGCGACCAGCACCGTGCCCAGGTCGAACCAGGTCCGCGCGTCCAGCCGTCGCGTCCAGCCGCGACTTTCTCGGTTCATGCCTACGACACTAGGAACTCCCAGTTCACCGCGGCCTCATACCCACGGGTGATTTCCGCCCCGATACCCCGGTGTGAGGCGGCGCGGCGGCTCCCCCGGCGGCACGGCGCGCGAAACCTCCCCGGGCGTGAGGCGGGACCGGAAAGCCGGCCCCTAACGTCGTCGCCATGAGCACACCGACCAGCGCCGGGCGCGAGACCCGGTTCGCTTCGGCCATAGGAGCCCGAAATCATTCCGCCGCAGCCTCTTCCGTCACCGCGTACACGCGACGCTACGCCGCGCTCACCGCGACCGCGCTGACCACCGTGGCGGCGACGGTCTTCCTCTCCCCCGCCCCGCAGGCCGCCGCGGCGACCGCGCCGATCGAGAGCCCGCAGGCGAGCGCCGCCGTCGCCGAGCTGGCCGCCGGTGGCCCCGACGCGCTCACCGCGATCCCGGCGGACTTCGTAGCGTCGTTCGGTTACCGGCCCAGCACGGTGGACGGTTTGCTGGTCGATCCGGATGGCGACTGCTCGTCCCCGGTGACGCTGCCCGCCGAGTTCGACGCCGCGTGCAAGGCCCATGACCTCGGCTACGACCTGTTGCGCTACGCCGACCAGCGCGGCGAACCGCTGGGCCCGTGGGCGCGGCAGGCCCTCGACGCGTCGCTGGACCGGCAGATGCACCAGGCCTGCGCCACCCGCGTGGACCCGTTCTCCCGCGCCCGCTGCGATGCGATGGCATCGATCGCGAACACCGCGGTCGATCTGAACTCGCGGCGGCAGGATTACGGCGTACCGGTGGTCGAGCCCCTGTTCGACGCCGCCGAGTCCGACTCCGCGTCGAGCTGGAAGCTGCTCGGCGTGCTCGTCGCCGGAATCGCCGGTCTGGGCGCGGCTCTCGTCGTCCACAACCGGCGGCGTGGCCCCGGACTCGCGGATTGCCCGCCACCTGCGTCCGTCGCGGCAACGGTGCGGCGATGACGGCGTTCCCGAACCGCCGTCTCCGACTCCAGGCACGACCACCGCGGATCGGCACGACACTCGGCATCGGGCTCGGCACACTGGCGTCGTTGGCCCCGGGTCTGCTCCCTCGCACGCCGGGCGCGCAAGCCGTGCTGACCGGGCTCCTCGCGGCGCTGACGCTCGGCGTGGCCGGAACGCTGCGAATCATCGTGCGGCGACGGGGTTTCGACTTCGATCGGCACCATGCGTGGCTGCGGCTGCCCCTGCTGATCGCGATATCGGTGCTGGTGGTGGGAGCAGCGGCGAACGCGGGACACTGGCAGAACCGGCTGCGCGCCGCGATGGGCACGCCGCCGATCGGCGCCGACTACTGGGTGCGCTGCGCGCTCGGCGCGGCGCTGATCGTCGGGCTGTTCGCCGCCGCCACCCGCTCGATCGCCTGGTCTTGGCGGAAACTGGGCTGGTCGCGGGGCGTCTCGCTGGCCGCCGTCGCGGCGGTGCTGCTGTACCTGGTCGGTGTGCCCGCGGTGGTCGGATGGCGGGAGGCGGCGTACGCGCGGGCCAACGCCGAGCTGGATCCCACTCTGGTGCGACCGGTTTCGCACGCCGGGTCGGGTAGCGCGGAGTCGGCGGTGAGCTGGACGTCGCTGGGCGCCGAGGGGCGCAAATTCGTGAGCGACGCGTCGGTGCGCGCCGTGCGGGTCTACGTCGGGGTGGCCTCCGCACCCGACCTGGACAGCCGCGTCGCGCTGGCGATCCGGGAACTGGAACGGTCGGGCGGCTTCGCGCGCTCGCACCTGGTCGTCACGGTGCCCACCGGATCGGGCTGGATCGACGCGAACGCCGTGGCGGGGTTCGATCGGCGCTTCGGCGGTGACGTGGCGCTGGTCGGGCTGCAATACTCCTATCTCCCGAGCTGGGCGACGTTCGTGTTCGGCCGGGAATCGGCGGTGACGGCCGCTCGCGCCTTGTTCACCGCCGTCGAGCGCCACATCCAAAGCCTCGCGCACAAGCCGAAGCTGTACCTGTACGGGCAGAGCCTGGGCGCTCTGGGCGGCAACGCCGTCTTCGCCGACGACGCCGAGCAGGACGACCGAACCTGCGCGGTTCTTTGGGCGGGTCCACCGGCCGACAATGTCCACCGCGCCGGCGCGACCGTGCTGGCCAATAGCTCGGATCCGGTGGTCCACTGGTCGCTTTCCCAGCTGTGGCGCGCGCCCGACCTGACCGGCGCCCGCGTCGACGCTCCGGTTCCGCGATGGCTTCCGGTGCTCAGCTTCGCGCAGACCACCGCCGATCTGCTCGCCGCGCTGCACGCTCCGCCGGGCCACGGCCACCGGTACGGCCAGGATCAAGGGACGGCGATGGGCTCGTGCTGAGCTGTTCGGCACGCCACTCGCCAGCGACCGCCATAGAACATGTTCTAATTTCTTCATGGCCTTCGTCATCGACCTCGCCGCCGACATCGACGCCCCAGCCGACCTGGTGTGGCAGGTGATCACCGACTTCCCGCGCTACGGCGAATGGAATCCCTTCGTCACGGAGTGCCGCAGTTCGCTGGTGCCCGGCGAGCCGATCGACATGCTCGTCCAGGTCTCCGGCTCGAAGCCGCGCAAGCAGCGGGAATGGATCCGCTCGCACACCCCCGGCAGCGAGCTGAGCTACTCGATGAAACCCGTGCCCCTCGGCGCGCTGCACAGCCTGCGCTCGCACACTGTGACGCCGCTGCCGGACAACCGCACGCGCTACGAATCGCACTTCGAACTCGGCGGATGGCTGCACCCCGTGGTCGTCGCCTCGCTCGGCAAGAATCTGCGCCGGGGTTTCGAGGGCATGACCGACGGCATCAAGAAGCGGGCCGAATCGCTGCGCGCTTCCTGAGGGCCGCCGCCCAGCCGTCCGACCGGACCGGGGAAACTTGATGAAAGCTGTTGCGAACGCCAAGGAGACCGCCCAGTTGACGGACGATCGATCAACCCCACCCGAGCAGTCTTTCGACGACGATGACTACGACGTCGGCCTGGAAGATCCGGTCATCGAGGGCGACGCGCCGACGACGTGGCAGGAATTCGCCGCGGACGCCCGCACGAGTGGGTCCAGCGATCTCGCGCCGATCGTGCAGAGCCTGGAAGCCGGGGACGCCACCCTCCCGTCCAACGCCCGTCTGATCGAGTAGACACCCGCGGACTCAGGCACGCAGATAGGCCAGCGCGGCGTCGAGGGCGGCGTCGGCATAGTCCTCGGTGAGACCACCGAGGCCGAGGGACCACCGCATCTGCACCGGACCGAGCAGCAGATCGATGGCGAGCTCGAGATCCAGATCCGCGCGCACTTCGCCTGCGGCGACGGCGGCGGCCAAGCGGTCGGCGACAGCGGCGCGCTGGGGCAGCAGCAAACGCTCACGGTAGGCGGCGCCCAACTCGGCGTCCTGCTGGGTTTCGATGTACATCGCGCGGAGGAAGGATTCGAACCCCGGATCGGTCAGCGCGACGACCGAACCGCGCAGCAACTGGCGCAGATCGGCGGCGATGTCGCCGGTGTCGGGTAGCGCGGGACCTTCCGGCCCCGAATCGGATTCGAGCATGGCGTCGAACACCACCGCCCCCTTCGACGGCCACCAGCGGTAGATCGTCTGTTTGCCGACGCCCGCGCGGGCCGCGATGGCCTCGATGCCCAGCTTCGCGTAGGACACCTCGCGGATCAGCTCGGCGGTCGCGGCGAGTATCGCCGCACGGGAGCGCTCGCTGCGGCGCGCGGCGGTGGGAGTCTCGGGCATGCCGTCACGGTAGCAGGTGACGAGACGAAACGTCTCGTCTTGACAAGGCGCGAGCGAATTGGCACGGTATTCGACGAGACGGAGCGTCTCGCGACGAAGGGACTCTCAATGACCGTGTCAAGCCGCCGTGGCCACCGGGATCGGGTTTTCCATGCTGAATTCGCGGCTGTCTCGCAGCAATGCCCACAACACGT